>JAOZQB010000217.1:0-2190 GCA_029932445.1 Bacteroidales bacterium
ATAAAAAAATTGAATGTGCATTCGATTCTTGATTAAGTTCAAAAATACCGGAAACTTGTATCATTGTATCATTTTTCAATTTGTTAAAAAGCTGTTTTTCATTAGTTTCCGGAATTAATTTTATCAAATTATAATGTTCATCATGGTCACACATAAAACACACATCCGTAACCGTTTCAGTAATAATAAAGTCTGAATGGTTATTTTGTATTTCTTTCTTAAAAAAACCTTTAATACTGATTTTTTGACCGTTTAATTTAAGAATTTCATCATTAAATTGAAGTTGAGGCGAAAAAGCAAATGATTTTGAATCAAATTTCTCAACTTTTTTTACCGACTTCAAGATTTCCCAATTTACATCCTTTGCTCTGAAAATTTTGACTTCTTTTGTCCAAGGAAATATAAAAAAAAATGCTGTAACAGCAATCAGAATTAATAAACGATTTATTTTAATATTATTTTTCATTTTACCGTACCGTATTTTTTTGCATCAAATTTTTCAGTTTTAATTTTATGCATTCCTCTCGGTAATACCGGATCGTAACCTGATGTTCCCCACGGATGACATTTTGAAATTCTTTTTACGGCCATCCAAATTCCTCTGAATCCGTGTATTCGAATTGCCTCAATCGCATATTCTGAACATGTAGGAACATGCCTGCAACTTGCCGGGGTATATGGTGATATTGCAAAACGATAAAATTTAATCGGAGCAACAGTAATATAAAATAATATTTCTTTAAAAAATTTCATTACAATTTGCAAAGTTATACTTTATCTTTTCGTTTACTAAAAACTTTTGATTTTTTCTTTTAAATAAGATATATTTACAGTTTTCACTTTATTAAAAGAACATTATCGATTTAAGAATCATCGATGAAAACACCTGAAAATGAAACACTTTATCTCATATACGATTCTGATTATTTCCGGATATTTGATTTTTTCAAGTCATTTATTACAAAATATAAATAAAATTGGTCAAAATATTATTACTTCTGAGGATACTATAAAAATAAAAAAAGACACTTTTTCAAATAAACTTCCGGAAGGATATCCCTATATTACGAATTTCTCTTTTTCAAAACAAAAAAAGATAAAATCTGTTTGTACCGACAGTATCGGAATAATGATTTTTACGGATAATACGGGCCTTACTTTTTTTGACGGAGAAACTGAAAAACATTTAAAAATTGAAAGTTCACCTAATGTTATAAAAAAAGATAAAATTTTAAACCGGTTTTATATTGCCTGCAACAAAGGATACGGATACCTTTTAAAAGATAATACAGGGAATTACGTTTATCACTCAATTTCAGAAAAATTATACGATAAACAATCTTATAATCATATAATTGTAACTTCGGATAATGTTGTTTTTTCAGGAAAATACAAAATTGTAAATTACGATTTAAAAACGAAAAAACTTTCTGACATTTATAATGATAATACGAAAGCTGTTACCGGCATTTTTAAATTAAATGACAAGCTGTATATAAATCTGACGGATGAAGGGTTACAAACTGTTTCAGATAAAAAAAAGAGTTCAATTATAAGTGATTCGCTGTTTGCAAATTCCGAAATTTTATTTTCTGTTCCCTATGAAAAAAATATTATTCTGGGAATGAGTAATAATCAATTATACATTTTTGACGGAACTAATTACAGTCCCTATGATAATAAAGCTTCTGACTATATAAAAGAAAGTATTATTAACACCGGTGCAGAAATAAATAACAAACAATTTGTTGTAACCAGCCTTAACGGAGGTGCCATTATCTTGGATAAAAAAACCGGTAATACGGAAAGCATTCTCAATTACAGAACCGGTTTACCTGATGATGAGATATTTGCTGCAGGAACTGACCATTCAGGAGGTTTATGGTTAGCGCATGAATACGGAATAAGCAGAATTGCTTTTGACATTCCGATTAAAAATTTCGATCGATTTCCCGGCTTACAGGGAAATATTAATGCAGTTAAATTTTACGACAGTACTTTATATGTTGCAACCGGGGAAGGGTTGTTCCGTTTATCAGAAATTAAAAATTACGAAGAAGTAGAAATTGCAGAAAATAAGCAAGTTAAATACAGAAAGAAGGTTCAATCTAATCAAAAAAACGCTTATTCTGATAATTCCGTCGATAAAAAAACTAGTTCAACAGATGAAGAAGAAAAAGGGGAAACTGA
>JAOZQB010000217.1:2290-4726 GCA_029932445.1 Bacteroidales bacterium
TATAAAAAAATATATGAATTACATTCGGTAAAATACGTTTATAAAAAAGTAGACGGTATAAACAGTAAATGTAAAAATTTTACGGATTTTAAATCGGGGATATTAATTAGCTCAAATTCAGGATTATTCTTTCTGAAAAATAATAATACAATTGACATCATACCGAATGCTTATATCTATAATGTCAGTTGTACACAAAAATCGGATATATTTTATGTCAGTACATCTGAAGGACTTTATAAAATAATTTTCTTAAACGGAATTTTTGAAAAAGAATTAATCTACGGAAACAGTATTAAAGAAACTGTTTTAAAGTCTATTTTTACGGTCAGCGATTCGGTTTTGTGGGCTTCAGGAAATCATAAAATATTTTTACTTAAAATACTGGGGAATGATATCCTTTCAACAGAACAATTTGATATTAAAACGGATTTTGATGAAAAAATTATTATTTCAAAAAAAGCTGACAAGTTCATTTTTTTAACCGGTTCGAAAGCATTTTATTACGATAAAAAATATAATAAACTATCAGAGGATAACGAATTAACAGATATATTATCTGAATCTGATAATATTTATTTGTTAAATGATACAGTTTTTAGCATAAACTCCGGAAGTAATGTTCTTTACGGAAATAACTTAAGTGATTCGTTATATCAAATAAAATATGCATGGATTTTTAATCAAATTAAAAAACTTACAATTGATGATAAAAATAACATTTGGTTAATTTCAGGTGAAAATGAAATTTTTAAAATTGAACAAACCTCAAATCAAATCAAGAAAAAATTCAAACTGTTTTTAACAAATATCAAAGACTTCAACGGTAATTCTTTAACAAAAACATCATATTTAAAATTAAAAAATAATTATAACAGAGTCACGGTTTTTTTATCTGCTCCGGGATATCTGAAGAAAGGATTTGTCAGTTATTTCTACGGGATTGATGTTTCTTCAAATAACGAGTTCATTACAACTCGAAATCCGTATTTCCCGATAACCAAACTTTCACCGGGCAAACATGTATTATCGATATATGCCGTAAATTCATTAAATGAAAAAAGTGAAACACTTAAAGTTATTATTCATGTAACTCCCCCGATTTGGCAAACAACTTGGTTTATTATTGCAGTCTTTTCATTTTTTTTAATCTTAGTTTCTATAGGATTATCGGCATTTTTCCGAAAAAAACAACGAAAAATTAAAGAATACAATGAAATTCTTGAACTTAAAGTTAAAGAACGAACATCAGAAATCGAAAAACAAAATCAATTAATTCAAAATCAAAATCTTGAAATTTACGAACAATATAAAAAAATAGATTATCAAAATAAAGAAATTACCGGAAGCATCAGATATGCCGGAAAGATACAAAGAGCAGCACTTTCGGATACCGGAATTTATTCTAAATATGTTTCGGAATTTTTTATTCTTTATAAACCGAGAGACATTGTCAGCGGTGATTTTTATTGGATCAGTGAATCAAAAAACAAACTTCTTATTGCAGCTGTTGATTGTACCGGTCACGGTGTCCCGGGAGGTTTTTTAAGTATGCTCGGTATTTCATTTTTGAACGAGATTGTAAAGGAAATCGGTAAAACTCATGAAAAAATATTAGCTGCAGATATTTTAAATGAATTAAGAAAAAAAATTATCACAACTTTGAGCACCCATGGTGAAGAGGAACGAAAAGACGGAATGGATATGTCTTTAGCTATTATTGACAAAGAAAATATGCAGCTGAATTTTGCAGGCGCCAACAATCCTTCATACATTCTAAGAGATTCAAAAATTGCTAAAATTGAAGCAGACAGAATGCCTGTCGGTTCAAATAAAAAATTAAATGATATTCCGTTTAAAAACAAGTACCTAACTTTAAAAACCAATGATTGTATTTATTTGTTTTCAGATGGTTTTGCCGATCAATTCGGCGGTAAATTTTTAAAGAAATTTAACTCCAGACGTTTTCGAGAAATGTTACTGCATATTCATTCACATCCTATGGCAAAACAAGAAGAAATGGTTGATAAAATATTAGATAAATGGAAGGGGAATAGCGAACAAATTGATGATATCTTATTAATCGGAATAAAAATTTAAACTTAATTAATTCATGGATCGAAATCCGAAACAATCTAAAGCACGAGAAATTTTATGGCTTGCTGTTGCCCTAATGAGTTTAAGTACAGGAATTCACAAAACTATTTATATTTCATTTAAAGAAAGTTGGTATTTTTATTTATTTGCTCTTATTTCATTAATCCTTTTTAAAATCAGAAGGGACTTAAGAAAAAAAGAAGAATAATTATTTATTTTCTCTCGTAAATTCAATTAAAAATATTTTTTCAAATAAAAAAAAGTATCTATCTTTGCAACCGCAAAATTAAAAAGGTACCATAGCTCAGTTGGTAGAGCAACGGACTGAAAATCCGTGTG
>JAOZQB010000218.1 GCA_029932445.1 Bacteroidales bacterium
TTATTCACAATATCTCCGGACAATTATACAGCCGTATCTGCCTGATGTTTTACGATAATATCGGCAAGTTCCGTAATTCCGTTATCAATTGAGAAGTTTCAAACCAATCAATTTTTTCTCTCGGATTTGTAACAGTATGTCCGCGTGAAACACCATTTGCAATAAAAACACCGTGCCTTACAAACTGAAAAATAACACGTTTTTAATCAATTAAAATTGTCAATGCCATTGCAAATCCGATTGACGATGCAGAATATTTATTTTTAAATTGATAAGGGATATTAACGACAAGAATAAAATTTTTTGCTTTTTCAACCGTTATTCCGGAATTGATTGTAAAATAGTTTTCTTGAGTATTTAAAATGTGATGATTTTCATATTGTAATCCGGTAACAAGTTGTAATCCGTCGGATACAAAATATCCGATTTCGGAATTAAGAAAGGAATTAAAATCTATTTTATCGGCTTCAAAATGATTTTGAAATTGTCCCGAAAAATCAATACTCAACTTATCGTTAAATTGGTATGTTGATACTATTCCGCCGGCATAAGTCGTGAACAAAGAGCTTAGCTTCACCTCTTCTGAGTTATTAACAATTAATGCATTCTCAATACCTGCTATCATTCCGAGAGATAGCTTGTTAAAATCTAAAGCATGATATTTTATTCCCCAATTAACGGAATTCAGATGTAAAGGAACAAAAATTCCGATTTCCGTTTTGGAATTTATTCCGTAGGTAAAGCGAAATCCGAAGTCGGAATTCATATTTATGCTGTCATTTTTTGAAACGCTGAATCCGAAAGAGGGTTCAAATTCAATTTTATTTGCAGGAACGGTTTCCGTGTTTATTACAACAAGTTTTGAAGCAGAAATTCCGCCGACTTGCGAAAATAAATTAAATGAAAAAAGAATAAAAGTAATTACGAACAGTGTTTTTTTTGAATTCATAGCAATATTGTTTAATAATTTCTGCAAACATAAATGTTTGAAAAATTTCTTACAATACCGTGATTTAGGGATTTTTCAGACGTTTTAAAAATATTAAATGTAATAATGCAGAGACAGCTTGCGACTGTCTCGTTTTGCCGTGAGACACGCACAACGTGTCTCTACATTGCTGTTTGATTAAGCCTGCAAGGATGCTTTTATCGTTCCGCTAATTTCAATTTAATCTTTTTCTCCTTATCGGCTCTTAAAACTGTTAAAGTTATGATATCGCCGGGTTGATGTTCTTTTAAATAATCGGAATATTGCTTCAAAGTTTCTGTTTTTTTATCGTTTACGGCAATAATAATATCTCCGGCTTTTAATCCGGCTTTTTCTCCGGCTGAATTTTCAATAACACTGCCTATTTTTACGCCTTTTCCGGTAAATGCAAAATCAGGAACCGAACCGGTGCTTACACGTCTGTTATTTTTAGTTTGTTTATTCGATGTATTTTTATTTGCAGGGGCATTTTTTCCCGTGAAGGGCATTGCATTTTCTCGGTCGGCAAGATATTCAGCAACTTCTTTGGCAACTGTCGTAACTTTTACAAGTCCTTTTCCGTCAATTTTATCCCAAGTATCAGTCGGGCGGTGGTAATTTGTTGTAGCACCGGTAAAAAGTTGAACAGCCGGTATACCTTTTTCAATAAAAGCAAATTGGTCGCTGGCATCAAGTTCCTGCTGAATGACTTCCGATTTTACACCCGTCGTATAATCCGTTCCCATAAAGATGTATTTCCATTCTTTGGCGGTGTTACCGTTTAAAACGAGTAATTTTTTATCAAATAAACTGCCGTCAGTGTCAATATTTATATCGGCAAAAATTTCGCCTTTTATATACTCTTTTCGATGTTCGACAAAATAACGCGAACCGATTAATCCGGCTTCTTCGCCGCTGCACGACAGGAAAATAATTGTTCGTTTGGGTTTTACGGTTTTTGCCATTGTACGGGCAAGTTCAATTACTATTGCGGTTCCGCTTGCATTATCATCGGCACCGTGATGTATTTTTCCTTTATCGCCTTTATGAACATCGGGCCATCCTAAACCAAGATGATCGTAATGGGCAGAAATGACTACCGGATAGTCTTTTAAAACAGGGTCGCTTCCGGGAATTATTCCGACAACATTTGTGATGTTTAATTTACCTTTATCTTTAAAAGTATGTGTAAAATTTTGATAATAACTCCCGTCTATTAAGGGTTTCAATCCGGCTTCCTTAAATTTTCCGGCAATGTATTCTGTTGCTTTTTCCAATTCAGGCGTTCCTAATCCGCGACCTTTTAATTCGTCGGAAGATAAATATTTTATGGTCGACATCATTTTGTTTTCCGAAAATACAGGTTTTAAGTATGCTAATGCTTTTCTGTCGGTAATTACCGATAATTTTTCCGCATCTTTTGAGAATATTTTTACCAAGGGCGAATTAGTAACCGGCCATTGCCCTTTTGCAATGTTTGTCGGTTCGTCTTCGGTAAATGCCAAATAGCTGTATTTGCCGTAATGCGGTAATTTTCTGATAAGCCCGGGTATTGCATTTTCATTATCGCAAGCAATAAATATTTGCTGCTTATTGATGTCGTTTTTATCAAAAAGAGTAAAAATAAAATCATTACCTTTTTTTGCCAATGCTTTCTTTTCAAAAAATACCGTATCTTTTTTAAATCCTGAATTATAAACACTTAATTGATTGTTTATTTCATCGGCAAATTTGTTCTCAAATCCTAAAATCCAAACGGTTTTATCTTTCGGAAGTTCTTTTACATATTTATCATAAAGAATTGTAAATTGGTCATTATCAGTTTCTTTCCATTGATTTGCAAATTTCTGATAAACTGCTTTTTTATTTTTATCGGCTTCGTAAGGAAGAATTATAAGATTATTTTTGCTTCCCCAAATTTTTGAAAGAGCAGGAGAGACTTCTTTCGGATTTAAAATTCTGAATACATCGTATTGCGGATCAACGGCTAATTTCAGAGGTCTGCTTTGAACAGAAATCTGAAATTCCTGTGTTTTTTTATCCATATTGAAAACAAAAGTTTCTAAACCTTTTTCGGCAGCAACATTTATCGGAACATAAATATTAAAAACGTTGCCTTTTTGAATTTGTTCAAGCGTAATGCTGATACGATATTTTCCGCCGAACATATCCGTTTTAACAGATTTAATTGCTAATTCCGGAGCACCGGTGCGGTAAATCCATTGCTTGAAGAATGCTTGTAAATCAATTCCCGATACTTCTTCCGCAGCTTTGCGAATATCATCGTAAGAAGCTGTTTTGAATTTGTAATTTTTGTAGAAAAGACGCATTCCCTTTAAAAACAGGTCATCTCCGAGTTTTCTTCTCAACATTTGCCACATCATTAATGCTTTACCGTAACCTATGGCTTCGCTGGCTCCGTCGTAGCGGGAACGAAATTTGCTTAGCGGAAAATCATTGTTTTCATTAACAAGATTACTGAATTTTTGCAAAGTTGAACGGCGATACTCCTCACCGGCACCGCGTTGTTCTTTAATCAAATGATCCGCCATAAATGCGGTTGTTCCTTCACACCAATTACCACCGGAAAAATCAACATACACGCTGTTTCCCCACCAATTATGAAGTAATTCGTGCGGATATGATGAATGTAAAATAAAAGGAAAACGGATAATCTTTTCACCCAAAAGCGTAAATGAAGGCATTCCGTAACCGGTTTCCCAGAAATTTTCAACCAAAGCAAATTTTGAATAAGGATATTTTCCCAGCATATCTTCATACATTTGCATATATTGCTCGGTTACTTCAGCATATTTATTTGCCAAACTTTCATCGGGTGTTCTTAAAAAAGCCGTTGTTTTAACACCGTTATTCATTTTATGCGAATATTCATTGAATTTTGCGGCAATCAGGAAAATTTCTTCTTGCGGTTTATCACACACCCAAGTGTCGTAATGTTTATTTTCTTTTGTATAGGTATCGGTGCGTTTTCCTTGAGAAACATTTTTCCAATTTTTCGGAAGTTCGGTACTGAGAGTAAAAGTCATTAAGGTATTTTCAAAAACGGGAACCCACCAGGTAGAGCCGGCCAAATAAATGCCTTTATTGCTGATAATTCCGGCTGATTGCGAAAAACCTCTTTGATAATTTTCTTTACTTTGCTCAATTTCGGAAGCAATTTTTCCTTTGTAAGAAATCACGAAAGATTTATCCTTTCCGATAATTTTATATTTTGTTACTTTAAGGGAATTGTCGGTTTCGTCATTATCTCTGTCCATTCCGGTATCACCGGCTTTGATATTATTCGGTAATTTTTTTAATTTAATGTTTTTTGAAGTCGCAAAAACCGGAAAATCAGCGTTAAGCAGAAATTCTCCCTTATCTTCTCCGTTTACTGTAATACTGTCAACAACAGTTAGTTCGGATGTTTTAGGATTTACGATTGCGTGTAATTTGTGATTTACGATGTTTTTTTGTGAGAAAGAAAATAAGCTTACTGACAAAAAAATAAGGGATAGGAATATGTTTTTCATTTGTTTATTTTTTAAGTTTTAAAAATTTCACGCAAAGGTCGGAAAGTTTTCGCAAAGATTGCAAAGAATATTTAACTGTTTTTTAAATTGATTTGAAAAGCACATTATAAGATATAATTTAGTTGATGTCAAAATAAATTTATCTGTAATCTGTGCCTTTAAGCTTTAAACTTTTTTAATTCATTCTTAATCTCATCAATTGTATCGCAAACAGACAAAATTAGT
>JAOZQB010000219.1 GCA_029932445.1 Bacteroidales bacterium
TCGAATTCAGAAGTTGCAAAATTCGTTTTGCCCTGTCTTCCGGAGCATAATAACCGGGGTATAAAATTCCTTTTACCGAATCCGGTTGATTGTTAGCTGTGTATATCATTCCGGAAAGCGGATTAATTGTTTGCGGATTATCTTTAAAATTATAATATCCGATTGGTGCTTTTTTCCGGGACTCAATTCTGTCCGAATGAACAGTATCCTTATATTTCAGGATTGAAGCCGATGCCCAATAAGCAATATTACCTTTCTTATCACCGTACATTATGTTTAAACCCGGTGCAGAAATTAGTTTTACGGAATTTTCTGCTTCTTTAACGGAATGCATATTATTTAATCCGTAAAATGCTTCAATAATGCTTGCCGGTTGATGCGTAAAAGTCCAAAATATCGAAACAGGATTTTTATCTTTCAGACCTTTAGTAACAGCATTTATAACAGGTCCTCGATCTGTTAATTTTACGTTTATTTTAGCATCTGTACTGTCTTTTATTTTAATCGTTTCCTCAACTGTTCTAAATTTCTTCCAACCGGAATCGGATTTATATTCTTCCTGATTATCAGGATTAATTTCTTCAAAATAATAATTGACATCATCATTTTCGAACATGGTTATACCCCATGCTGCATCGTGATTATGACCAATCAGAGCAAAAGGGATTCCGCCGATAAAATTTCCGTAAAGATTAAATTCTGGGGTTTCCAAATACACCTCAAACCAAACAGAAGGTTGCGAATAGGAAATATGTGCATCATTTGCAAAAATCACTTTCCCTGATTTTGTTTTACTTCCCGAAAGTACCCACGAATTACTTCCGTGAAAAAAAGGAACAGGCAAATTCTCAGTTAAATCATTTATACTTGTTGTTATTGCACTTAATTCGGAATAATCGATTGTAGTATCTTTATATAAAGGAATGCGTTCTGTACCGGGCACATAAGACGGAATCAAATCTTTTAAATATTCATTTCCCAAAGTATTTTGAATTTTTGTTATCATGGGATCTGATTTAAATCCTTCGGCAAAACTGAAAGCCATATAACCGGCAATATTAAAAATATCTTCAGGCGTAAAATCTTCTTTATTAATACCCATTAATTGATATTCAATCGGAGTTTTTCCGTGATTCAAAAATTCATTAACTCCTTTTAAATAATTATTCACATCTTTTACAAACGGATTATTTTTATCTGAAAAGTACTGTTTTACAGCTTCTCTTGATGTATTATTTACCTGCAATGTTCTAAAGAATTTATCATATTCTAAAGTTTTTGTACCGACAATTTCAGATAATCTTCCGCTTGCAATACGACGAAGAATTTCCATTTGAAATAATCTGTCTTGTGCATGAATATATCCGAAAGCATAATATAAATCAGCTTTATTTTGTGCATAAATATGAGGTATTCCGTAATCATCAAAATAAACATCAACTTCATTTTGTAAAGCGGGTAAATTAATTGTTCCCGAATATTGCGGTTTAAAACTTCGCAAATAAAAAAATGCGGCTGTTGAAATTAATACAATTAATATTAATAATACTTTCAGAATTTTTTTTACGGTTTTCATAATATTTTAAATTGTTGTTCTATAAAAATTTATCAACGGGTTAAAACCCTAATGTCTGTGTTTTTTTTCAGCACCCGACTTAAGTCGGGTGTTAAAAAAAGTTGATACAAACAAGGACTTTAGTCCTTGTTAATTAATTTATATACAGAAATGTAACTTAATAATTTCCATTTCTTTTATTTAATCGGATAATAATAATATTTTTAATTTATTCTTCATTTTCATTATTTTCATTATCTTTTCTTCCTCGCATCTGATTTATTATCAGAAATATAACAACACAAATTAAAATCGGTAATGTGAACAGTTTTAAAATTGCAATTAATTTAAACATCTTATTTTATATCAAATTACCCTGAATAGACTTCATCTTGCGTAATTATTGCCAACACCCATGAAAAATCGCCGTTACTGATTTTTGTTCCGCAATATTCGCACACTCCGGCTTGACCCATTTTATCTGCAGGTGCTCCGCAATTTGGGCAAGTAGCTAAATTATAGGTATCTTTTTCAACTCCCATGCGTCTTATAAAAGTCCAATATTCACTAAAAGCTCTCGGTCGTTTATTTGAACCGCCTTTTACATTTCCGTTTTTATCAACAACATAATCAAGAGAAGATGCAAAAACACGAACGGTAACTGATTCATAAAATTTATCTAAATCAACGCGAGCAAATTGGATGTTTTGAATGTTAATATTTTCTAATCTATTTGTTAATCCGGCACTTTTATAAGCGTCAATCCAAAACATAAACGATTCATATAATCTGTCGGAAAGCAAATTGCGAACACCGTCTAATTTATTTTCACTCCATGCATCATAAATTTTCATAAAATATTGTTTCACAACATCATCAGCAAAAGTATGCCGCCATGTGTTCCAATCTGAATTATGCAATTGAGCAAATTGTCCGGCATAACTTGTAATATTACTTTGATAAATTGTTTGTAACATTGTACCGCTTTCCGGCTCGTAATGTGCCAATCCGGAAGTTCTGAAAACTTCTTGGCTCAAAACTTTATGTTTTTTAACAAACCATTGCATTTCTCCTATATTGATTTTTGTTCCGCAATTTTGACATACACCGTTATCGGTAAAATCAGCCGGAGCTCCGCAATTAGGGCAAGATAATTTGTGCATTTTTTCCGGTTCGGGAGAAAGAATACCGTTTTTACGATTAAAATACCAACGTTCCGTTAAAATGTAACGTGTTTTTTTACCGTGAATAACTTTTGTATAATTGGCTTCAATATCAACAGAAATTCCGGTAATATCCTGTAAAAAATTAATTTCACTGATACGCAAATTTCCGATAACAATTTCCGTAATTTGTTGATCTGTTCTTAAACTTGCCGATTTTTGAATCTCATCTTGATTCAGAAAAGGTGACAGATTTTTAAATTCATTTGTCCCGAACCATGTGTAATATTTATTAAAAACAGAAGATACAAAATCAAGAAATAATATTTTTGAAAAATTCGAGTCGATTCTTTTTAAATTTTCAATATCTGCTTCTACATTATTATGCCTCACAGCTCTGGCTTGTATTCCGGGTGCAGACACTACCGTTGTATTATCCGTTCTTTTACGTTTTTGAAGATACATTCTTAAAACAATAATTCCGATTATTAACGGAATAGAAATTTGCGGCGGTAATTCACTGAAAATAAGGTATATTAAGAACCCGATACCATCTCCTCCTCCACCGCTTCCTCCTCCGGAATAAGATCCGCCGCCTCCTCCGGAGAATGAATGACCGCCGCCGGGTCTTGCCAAAAGAATATCAATAAAAAAAGGGCTTATAACAAAAATAAGTGTTAATACACCGACTAATATAATGAATAATTTTTGATTCTTATTTTTCATAATTTTAAGGATATTAATTTTTAAAATCAACTTCTAAATCATCGGGAAGTTCGTTAATATCATTTTCAACAGGTAAAATATATTTTGCAAATATCTCTTTGCATTTTATCAATTCTTTAATAAAAGCCCCCGCAATATCTTTTTCTGAAAAAATGCTTTGAAAATTCGTATTCATTTTTTGCCATTCTTCATCAGGCACAGAAGTTTCTGCTCCTCTGTCCGGCAAAATAAAAACTTGTTTTTCAAACATTGAAACATAAAACAAGACCCCGATACGTTCATTTGTAAATCGGATACCTCCTTTTTGAAATATTGCTCTTCCGTATATTTCAACATTCCGTTTCATTCGTTTTTTCTTTATAAAAAGACGCTTCCAAGATTTAATTATTTCGGTAAGAAGATAAACAATTATAAATGAAACTATTGTGATTAAATAAATGTAGTAAACATCAACTTCAAATTTCGAAAACATCAACCAAGAAGATGTTAAAAACATGGCAACAGCAGCAATCCACAATGATATTTCTCTGTAATTTCCTGATTTTGCTTTAATTATTGAAACAATTTCAACCAAAGAATTATTCTCAATATCCTTAATCGTTTCATATAATTTTGATTTAAAATCGTCATTAAATTGTTTCATTTTCTAAATATTTGAAATTAAAAATATAAATTTAAATAAATTCGTATAAAAGAAAAAAATTTGTTTATGAATATGATAAATTACAATTTTGGAGAATGAAAAATAAAGTAACGGAAGGAAAACTGATTGTATTTTCTGCACCATCCGGTTCGGGCAAAACAACTATGGTAAGAGAATTATTAAAAGAAGAAAAATTTAAGCTTGAATTTTCGGTTTCGGCAACCAGCCGTAAAAAACGACCGAACGAAATTGAAGGTAAAGACTATTATTTTTTGTCGGTTGATGAATTTAAACAAAAAATTAAAGAAAATGCTTTTGCCGAATGGGAAGAAGTGTATGAGAATCAATTTTACGGAACTTTAAAATCCGAGATTGCGCATATTCGAAAAAAAGGATATAATGTTGTTTTTGATATTGATGTTGCCGGCGGAATTTCAATAAAAAAACTTTTTAAAAATGATTGTTTAACCGTATTTATTCAACCGCCTTCGATTTCCGAACTTGAAAAACGATTAAGACACCGAGGTACGGAAACAACTGAAAGTTTAAAAAAACGATTAGCAAAAGCCGAAAAAGAAATGGCTTATGCTGAAAATTTTGATGTTACAGTTGTTAAT
>JAOZQB010000042.1 GCA_029932445.1 Bacteroidales bacterium
TTCATTGATTAACCCACGCGGTGTATTATTTTCAGCCGTCACAACTCCAGGTTCTATAACTTCATCAGTTTTTCCGGCTTTATAAGAATATTCAACAGCATCAAGTACATTTGTATATTTATTACCGATTCCGTCAGTCATCAAATCGTAACCTTTTTTTATTCTGTCCCAACGCTTATCTCTGTCCATCGTAAAATATCTTCCGATGAGAGTAGCGATTTTACCGTTTGATGTTTTAAGATGATTTTCTAATTTTTCGATAAATTGAATACCGCTTCTCGGGTCTGTATCTCTGCCGTCTGTAATGGCATGGATATAAACGTCTTTTAAACCGTAATCATGTGTTAAATCACATAATTTATAAAGATGCTTTTGTGAAGAATGCACGCCGCCGTCGGAAACCAATCCGAGAAAATGGACAGCTTTATTATTTTTTTTTGCATATTCAAAAGCTTCTTTTAAAACAGGATTTTCAGCAATGCTGTTATCGGCAACAGCTTTGTTAATTTTAACCAAATCTTGATAAACAACACGTCCGGCACCGATATTCATGTGTCCGACTTCAGAATTTCCCATTTGTCCGTCCGGTAATCCGACATTTTCGCCGTAAGTTTTTAATTGAGAATTCGGATAGTTTTTCAATAAGTTGTCGATATAAGGTGTTTCGCCTTGAAAAATAGCATCTGCTTTATCATGTTTTCCGATACCCCATCCGTCGAGGATCATAAGTAATGTTTTGTTTGTCATTTATTTTGTGTATAAAGTTTAAAGTATAATGGTTAACTGATTATTTGTTGCTTTAATTTGTGTCTGTCTATAAAATCTAAAATGTTGTTATTTTTATATGACTTTCTTTTTTTTATATGAGATATGAGTATTGAAATTTTATTTCGCTTATATTTAATGAATTATCGAAGATGATTTTCTCATATCTCTAAATTTATAAAAGCCATACTTTACAGACAAACTCAAATTAGAGATTGAAAGTTTCAAATATCAATCTACAAGCAATCTCATTCTATCTCATCTCAATCTGTTTTATTTGTATGATTTAAATTAATAAATTCCAATTACGGATAAAAAACAGGTTCAATTTTCGTAAATTTCTTAATTTCAAAGTATTTTCTTTTTCCTTTGTAAACATATGAAAATAAAGCTTCACCTTCATATTCTTTCGGAACAGGATGTTTTTCAATCAAGCAATTGTCTTTATCTTCTTTCGTTTCAAAAGGCATACGTTTATGAACTTCGTCTTTATTAATTCTTATAGTTATTGTATCACCTTTTGAGAATAAGTTATTTCGCATTTTCTTTCCTTTTTGGAAACTTTGGACTTCAAAGTAATTTTTACCAACCCATATTTTATCAAAAATAAGATTGTCGGAATTTACGGCAGGAATAATCGTAAGCTCATAATACGTGCCGAAACCGGTAGATTCTCTGCCCCCATGCCATTCTTGCGAAGTTGCTCTTATCAATTCAAATTTTTTAAAACAATTATTATTGCTAATCGATATAAATGAAAATAATAAAATAACCGTAACTTTCATAATGTTGTATTTTAGAAGACAAAAATATCTTTTTTATGAATAGGTGTCAAATTAATTGAAGTTTATTTTTTTTTGTGTTGAAAGAAGTTTGAATGTTTTACGGTGATATTTTGTGATACCGAATTCTGCAATTGCTTTTCTGTGTAATATAGTAGGGTATCCCTTATTTCTATCCCAATGATATTCAGGATGTTTAGTATGAAGATCTCTCATAAATTCATCACGAAACGTTTTTGCCAAAATTGATGCTGCAGCAATTGACATATATTTTCCGTCACCTTTGATGATACATTTATGCGGGATATTTTGATAGGGTTTAAATCGATTTCCGTCAACAAGAATATGTTCGGGTCGGATTTTTAATTGCTCAATTGCCGAATGCATTGCTTTGACAGAGGCATTCAGAATGTTTATTTTGTCAATTTCGTTATTGTCAACTGATGCTACTGCCCATGCAAGTGCATCATTTTTAATCATTTCTTTAAGTTTGTTTCTTTTTTTTTCGGAGAGTTTTTTAGAATCATCCAGAAACTCATTTTTGTAATTTTTCGGCAAAATAACGGCTGCTGCATAAACAGGGCCTGCCAAACAACCTCTGCCGGCTTCATCGCAACCGACTTCAATAGCTCCTTTATTTAAGTATGGCTTCAGCAATTTGATTATAAATATTTTTTTTGAAGTTTTATTTTTTCATCAAAAAACATTTCTGCTAAAGTTTCAAAAAAATCAGTATAATCGGAAACAAAAAATTCGTGATAGGGAATTTTGTTTTCAGTATTCAGAATTTTATTTTCTGTCAATATATCTTTTAGCTTTCGTGCAACAATTTCGGAAGAATCGATAACGCTTGTTTTGAAATTGTAAAATTTACGAATTTGATTTTTGATTACCGGATAATGTGTACAAGCTAAAATTAAAGCATCAATATTTTCCAGTTTTTTGTTTGAAAGATATTCTTTGATTACCGCATTACTGATGTTATCGTATATAAATCCTTCTTCGATAAGCGGTACAAGCAATGGTGTTGCTAATGCAACTATTTTTTTTTCGGAATTGATGTCATTAATTTTTTTTGTGTAAATACCGGCAGATACGGTTCCTTTTGTACCTATTACACCAACTTTTTTAAGCTCGTTTTTATTCGCGACAAATTCGGCAGCAGGGTCAATAACATTAAGAACAAGAGCTTTGTTTTTTGCCTTTTCTTTTACGGCTTCGTATGCGGCTGCCGATGCCGTGTTACATGCAATTAATATAAGTTTGCAATTTTTTTCAAGTAAAAAATCAGTAATTCGAAGTGCATATTTTTTAACGGTCTCAAAAGATTTATCGCCGTATGGTAAATGTGCGGTATCTCCGAAATATATAATTTTTTCATTCGGGAGTATTTTTTTTACTGCAGAAGCAACGGTTAAACCGCCGGCTCCCGAATCAAAAATACCGATTGCTTGTGAACTTGACAATTGCATTGTTAAACAATTCTGTTTTAAAATTAAACCTGCATTTGTCAGAATTTTAACAAAAATGCAGGTTTAATATGATTTTTTTAAAATGTTTATTTGACGGCAATTTTTTTCTTAACTGCATCAGTAACATCAATTGCTTGTGTTTTTGAAATATAAAGCAATGTTGATTCGTCAAAAATCATTGTATAAGCACCTTCTTCAGCAACATCTTTAATTGCTTTTTGAACTTTTTCCGTAATGGGAGTTAACAATTCAACTTGCTTATCATTAATGGCTTTTTGAGCACTTTGTTCATATGATTGCATTCGTTGTTGCAGACTCATAAGCTCACTTTGTTTGTCTTGCATGGTTAATTCGTCCCATTTTTCCGGACTTGCATCAGCTAATTGGCTGTTTTCGACAACATCTTGATATTTTTTTTGATATTCGGCTTGCATATCCTGAAAACGTTTTGTGTGTTTCTCAGTTAAAGCTTTTAAATCGGCCTGAGCTTTCTTAGTTTCAGGCATTCCTTCAACCAATTTTTGAGAATTGGTATATCCGAATTTTATCTTTTGAGCTGAAACGGTACTGAAAGCGGTTGATAAAAATATCAGTACAACACTTAATCCTATTAATTTTTTCATCTTCTTTTGTTATGTTTAATTATTAATTAATATCCTAATTTTTTTAATATATCATCGCTGATATCAAATTTCGGATCTGTATAAATTAAGGACATATCAGCCGATTTGTCAAAAATAAATCCGTAATTTCCTTCAGTGGCAATTTCTTTTATGGCATTATAAACTTCGTCCTGTATGGGTTTTACAAGTTCTTTTCTTTTATTGAAAAGTTCCCCTTCATTTCCGAAATATTTTTCTTTTAGATCATTGGCTTCTTTTTCAAGATTTATGATTTCATCTTCTCTTTGTTTTTTCATTTCAGCTGAAAGTAATGCAATTTCGGTTTGATAATTTTTGTATTTATTGTCAACTTCTTTGTATTTGGCTTCAACCTCTTTTTGCCATACTTTTGAATATTCGTTTAATTTGGTTTGAGCATTTTCATAAGCAGGGATTTTACTTAAAATATATTCTGTATCAACATAGGCATTTTTTTGAGAAAATGCCGGGATTGTAAAAACGACTGCGAGAATTACTGTTACTATTGATTTTTTCATTTTTTCAAATTTTAAAGTTTAACATCTTGTACGTTTAAAAAATACATTGAGTATTTTCATTATAACAGATACAAAAATGGTGCAAAAAAAATTTAAATGTTAATAAATTAGAATTGTTGTCCCATCGTAAAATGGAATTCGCTTCCGTGAGGTCCTATTTCTCCCGGTTGCGGGTCGAATCCGTATCCCCAATCAAAACCTAATTGGCCTAACATCGGTAAGAAAATTCTTACACCGACACCTGCAGACCTTTTCATTATGAAAGGGTTAAATGTTTTTGTATCATGCCAAGCATTTCCTGCTTCAGCAAATGCTAAAGCAAATATAGTGGCACTTTCACTGTTAATGACAGGATATCTTAATTCCATTGTGTATTTAGTGTAAATATTTGCTCCGTCTGCGGGTGTTAATTCCCCGTCTTTGTAACCTCTTAAACCGACAATATCAACACCGTATGTATAATATGCCATTCCGCTTCCTCCGACACGATAACCTCCTAAAGGTGAATAGCCGATTTTCTTATTATAATAACCGAGATAACCGAATTCTGTTTTAGTATGGAAAACTAAATCACCCCAAATTTGTGTGAACCATCGAGCTTTAAATGTCCATTTATGGTATTCAATCCATTTGTATTTTTCTTGATCAGACAATGACGGATAATCTTTATTCCCGAAAAGTGAATATGGAGGCGTTAATTCCAATCCTAAAGAAAATTCTGATCCTCTTCTTGAATATAAGGGATTATCAACCGAGTTACGTCCAAATGTTGTACTGATTGTAAAATTATTATAACTTCCGTTTGTAATGTCTCTTATATATGAGCGGTAAAGCCAATCATCTAATTTATAATGTTGATACCCTAAAGCATGGTAGAGCGTAAAATAATTGTCGGGCCATTTCAATCTTCTTCCGAAACCAACGGAAATACCGGCAACTTTTGCAGTTTGCAGATTTTCGGGATGAAGGTTGTAATATGTTTTATTCGTTTGAATATTATAATAAAAAGAAACGGATAAGGAGTTTGGTTTTTTGCCTCCTAACCAAGGTTCTTGAAAAGAAACACTGTAATATTGATAAGCAGAACCGTTTGTTTGAGCATTCAGACTTAATTTTTGTCCGTCACCGGTAGGAAGCGGCCGCCATGCTTTCTTCTCAAATATGTTTTGAATAGAGAAATTATTGAAACTTAAACCTAAACGACCGACTAACATTCCTGCACCCCAACCGCCGGAAATTTCAACTCTGTCATTGCCTCTTTCAACCAATGAATATTCCAAATCAACGGTTCCGTTTGAAGGGTTTGGTATCGGCGTGGGAATAATCTGTTCAGGATCAAAATGGCCCAAAGTTGCAAGTTCTCTTACGGAACGAATGATATCACTTTTGCTGAAAAGTTCCCCGGGAACGGTATATAATTCTCGACGAATTACATTATCATTTGTTCGGTCATTACCTTTTATCGTAATTTTGTTAATGCGCGCTTTAGGTCCTTCATACATTCTGAGTTCAATATCAACCGAATCGTTTTCAATCTTTTTTTCAACAGCTCTTATGTTAAAAAATAAATAACCGTTATCCATGTATAAATTGCCTACGGCATCAGCATCAACCGTCATTCTGTTGTTTAATTTTTCCTGATCGTATATATCTCCTTTTTTAATTTGTAATTTTTTATTTAATAATGCGGTGGAGTAAATTGAATTACCAATCCATTTAATGTCTCTGAAAAAATATTGTTTTCCTTCATCAACTTTGATGTATATGTTTAAATTTCGGTCATTTGCATCATAAACAGAATCAACGACAATTTTTGCATCTCTGTAGCCTTCTTTATTATATGCTGCAATCAATTTTTTCTTATCATCTTCGTATTTTGATTCAATATATTTTGAGGGTTTAAATAAACCGTACCACCTTCGTTCTTTAGTGTCTTTTAATTTAAACCACTTAAGTCGCCACATTTTAAAAACGGTATTTCCGTCGATGGTTAAGTTCTCAATTCTTGTTTTTTTAAATTTATCAATATAAATATTTAAAATAACGGCATTTTGATAAGTTGTATCTTGTTTTTTAAAGATTCGTATTTTTGTTTTTGAAAAACCTTTATCTGCATAATATTGTTTGATGATATTTTCGGAAAGCACAAGTGTATTTTGGGTGATTTGTCTTCCTTTAACTAAATTTAATTTATCATTAAGTTCTTCTTGATCTGAATTTTTTATTCCGTAGTATTTAACTTCCGAAAGTCGAGGACGTTCTTCAAGACTGATTTCTAACCATATTTTATTCCCTTCTGTTTTTACGGAATAAATTTTTACGTCAGAAAACATTTTTTGTTCCCACAGTTTTTTTATTGCATACGTTATTTCATCACCGGGAATCATTACTTTTTGGCCAACGGATAAACCGGTTACATGAATTAAAGCCGTATTGTCAAGATATCGAATTCCTTTGGTTTGAATTCCGGCAATTTCATACTCTTGAGGATTTTCGTAGTCAAAATCTTCTTGAGCAAAGCCGGTTAAAATATAAAATGAAATAAGAAACAGAGATAGAATTACTTTTTTGAACATTAGGATTGATTTTCGATTTTGTATAACTGTCATAAAACGTTTATTATGACATATTGTTACATAAGTATAAAATTTTTGCAAATATAATATTTGTTTTCAAATAGAAGATTTGAAAACAAATGAAATGTATTAAAATAATAAATTATTTTTTATTTTTTAATTGTTCGGACGTTTTTCCGAAACGTCTTTCTCTTTGTTGGAAATTATAAACGGCATTAAAAAAGTCTTCTTTGGAAAAATCAGGCCAAAGTGTATCGGTAAAATAAAGCTCGGAATAAGTTATTTGCCATAAAAGAAAATTGCTGATTCGGTATTCTCCGCTTGTTCTGATAAGCAGCTCGGGATCAGGAAATTCTTTGGTGTATAAATGGTCGGATATTAATTCTTCGTTTATGTTTTCAATTGATATTTCTCCGGATGTAACTTTTTTACTGATAATTGTTACTGCATTTGTAATTTCTTGTCGGGAACTGTAGCTTAAAGCAAGTATTAATGTTAAACCGGTGTTATCTTTTGTTTTGTCGATAATTTCATTAAGATTTTCAAGGACTGAATTCGGAAGTGTTTCAAGATTTCCGATTGCTTTCATTCGAACATTATTTTTTATGAGATTTTTAGTTTCATTTTTTACGGCTGAAATGAAAAGTGACATTAAGGCATCAACTTCAACTTTCGGGCGATTCCAGTTTTCAGTAGAAAATGCATAAAGCGTTAAATATTTAAGCCCGATTTCTCCGGCAGCTTCAACGGTTTCTTTAACTGCTTTAACCCCGTTTTTATGACCGAAAATTCGCCTGTTTCCTTTCTTTTTTGCCCATCTCCCGTTTCCGTCCATAATGATTGCAATATGAATCGGAAGTTTATTTTTTAATATTTTTTCTTTAACATTCATGGGATTTAAAACTAAATCACACACATTTCGTTTGTATGTGTTTTAATGTTTGTTTTTTTTACTGTATGCGGGGCACCACTTTTTCTCGTTTTCAAAATTGTAAGTAATTGTTATACCTGCAACAGAATACCAATCATTATTTTTAATTTTTGTCAGTTGTTTTTGCAGGGGATTTTGTTGTTCTAATAAATCTAATCGGTCACTAAAAGTTGTTCTGAAACACCATTCAAGATTAACCGTCATTCGTTTTGTAGGAGAATATTTATAACCCGCTCCTATGGGAATGACAGGGGTTATAATTTGAAAAGAATTTGCGGTTGCAACAGCAAGACCTACTGTTATATACGGAGTTTGACTTTTTTTTATTCCGGTATTAAAACTTAAAAAATTAATTTCATATTGAGCACCGAGTTCATAAATTGTATTATTAAAAGAAAATCCTCTTATTTGTTGATAAATACTTGAAAAATCAGCATCATTTCCTGATATTGTCGATCTGAGAATATTAATCCTGAGCGCATAAAAATCTGATAAAGTTTGTCTGAGTGCAATTCCGAAGGTATAACCCGGAGAATAAAATTGCCTTGAGTGATTTATATCTCCAAGATAATATGATGTTCCGATTGTTATCCCCGGTTCAATATTTAATTTTTGAGCATTTGAACTCAGAGCAGAGATTAAAAAAAACAAGAATATGGCGATGTATTTTTTCACTATCATTAATTTAAAAAAAATGTTTCATTTTATTTAACTGTTTTTGAAAAAAAACATTGCATAAAATGAAACATTTATTCGAGAAAATATATTTTTAATATTTAGGCATGCTAAATACACTGTTTATTTTATAGTATCCGGTAATAACAGTAAACAGATAGGCATCGTTATATGCAGGATCTCCTCTCATTGTTTTTCCGGCCGGATATAATGGTGCAACTCCGCCTATACTGATTGGTAGCCCATTGTCATCATAAATTAATTCAAGATGTCTGTCATCAAATCCGTTGCCTTTTCCGGAATAACTTCCGCTGGCATCATCAAGGTAATCTGTTGTTGTGTAACGGTTTGAGATATCTAAACCAATTGCCCATCGTTCGTTCAATTTATATTTCATACCCAAGCCCACACTTAAATAACCGGCAAACATTCCGTATGAAACATTTTCGTTTTGCATCGGTCGCAATTCATTGTTTTTCCAATCATTCGCACCTCTTACAGATTCAGATTTCGGATTAAAATAAAATCCTCCGCCTCCTAATGAAACATAGGCACTTAATTTATTAATACTTTTATAACTTGAAAAAGTATATCGTCCTAAATATCTTTCTTTGATAAAGTAATATTCAAACTGAGCTCCGACTTCCCATAAGTTTGTTCTGAATTCTAAATTTCTGGCTTGTCTTCCTAAACTTCCTGATTCGGCATCATCAGCTTTTAATCGTGCATAAGTTACAGTTGGTTTTACTGCTAAATCTCTTAATATTCGGTATCTGATACCACCTGTAAATACAGGTCTTGTATATGTCCAATCAATATCACGAAGACTGAAATAATGCGAAGCATCTTTCAATCCTCCTCCTAAATCACCGAGGAAATAACTTGTTCCTACACCTGCATATGCTGACAGACGTTCGTGTTTCCATCGCTGAGCATCTGAAAGTAAGGGAATTGCTAATAAAATCAAAATATAGATTATTCTTTTCATAGCTTTGGTATATGATTGTTAACTTTATTAAGAATTCAAAAGTAATCACAAAATTATTAAAAAAAAAATATTTTGACGAAAAACCCTATATTATCAATAAAGCAACTTTTAAGGTATTTAAATTTACGATTTTGAGAAGTCTTAATTATAGAATGTTTTATTAAAAGCATCAAATTCTTTTTTCTTGAAAACGACACGTTTAAAAAAAGCAATAATAAAACCGAATCCGTATCCGAAAAATTGAATATAGGAAGTCAAAATTGATAAAAAGCCGATAACAATACTTTTATTTTTTATTGATGAATCAATGAAAACAGAAAAAATATGTAAAAGGATAAAAAATAATAAAACCGGAAATATTACTGAACTGATTAAAATAAAAATAATTCCTATGACAAAAAAAGAAGGAAATGTATGAACTAATTTTAATGATTCCGGATATTTTTTATATAAATTTATTCGGGCAATTCCCGAATTATAAACTTGCTTAAAAAATTGTTTAATACTTGTTCTTCTTTTGTGGTAAACAAAAGCATCTTTTATTAGTTGTGTTTTGAAATTATTTTTTAATATTCTGATACTCATATCGATATCTTCTCCGAAACGCATTTTTGAGAAACCTCCGGTTTTTTGAAACACGTCTTTTGAATAACCCATATTAAAACTTCGAGGGTAAAATTTATCCATTTTTTCACTTTTCCCGCGAATGCCTCCGGTTGTAAAAAACGAAGTCATACTGTAATTTACGGCTTTTTGGAAATTGCTGAAACTTTCGTGAGCTCTGTCCGGTCCGCCGTATGCATCCGTATAATTTTTTTTAAGGTGTTTTGTAACTGTTTCAATATATTTTTCTGGAATAATACAATCGGAATCAAGAAAAATAAAATAGTTGCCGTTGGCTCGTTCTGCACCGTAATTTCTGCTTGTTCCCGGTCCGGAGTTTTCTTTATAAAAGTATTTGATATTTAAATTGTCTGAATATTTTTTGACGATATCATCGCATTTTATTTCGGAACCGTCTTCAACAATTACAATTTCAAAATTCCTTTCGGTTTGGTTTTCCAAACTTTCGAGAAGTTCTTCAATTTCATCAGGACGATTGAAAACCGGAATAATAAGTGAAAAGGATAATGGATTATTGTTTTTTTCGGTCATTTATCAGTTTTTTGCAAAAGTATGACTTTTACGTTGAAACAGAAATTATTTATTAGCTATAACCGTAGTGCTTTTTCGAGGAATTGAGATTTTATCATTAAAAATTTTTACAAGAGAATTTTTAACGGGCAGTGTTCCGGCAAAATCTTTATCAATCAGAATTTCAGGATTTTTAAAGCCGGATAATTCTTCAAATTTCAAGTTTAAATTTTCGTTACCGCCGTTATGGATAACAATAATTTGCTTGTAATCATTGAGTTGTTTCGATGCGGATTTTTTTTGCTCAATGATGTATGCAATATAATTTTTTTCTTGAACCGGTGTATTTTGAATTTTTTTGAAATCTTTAACGCTTAAATCAATTGTGACTTCAAAATTTTCGTTGATGCTTTCGGGGCTGATTGCATTATTTCCGAAATTTGTGTAATATTTATCCGAAAAGTCCCACATTCCGGGCGTTTTTACAAGTTTAAAGTTTAATGATTGACTTTCATCCCATTTCCCTGATTCAAAATTATTAATTTGGGTTTTATTGAAAGTTATTTCCGCATAACCGGTCTCGTTAAAATGTAAAACATAAGGATTATTAACGGGATTTGTCTCATTTTTATGAACTTCTCCGGCAAGGTAAAATGTTTCTTCCGGAGTTCCGTTGATGAATTTTAAGGTCAATTTTTGTAATTTGTAACTTTTGAACGACCGGATTTTGTTTTTGTTTTTGCAATTTTCCTCTAAAAATCGAATGTTATAATTTATACCTTCGGAAGTTGAAAATCGGAATGCCGAAATTTTGCGTCTTAATTTTATTAATCCTTTAACATATGAAAGCAATTCATTTGCAAATTCCGAATAGTCGTTTGTCAGTCTGTCCCAACGAAACATATTCGTATAATCGTTTGAACAATAGGAGTTTTCGTGAAAAAAAATAGTTCTTTCTTCTTCATCAATATTTTCAGAACTTAATGCACGGTGTTTTTCTTTATCGAAATCAGCCAAAGGTTTTGTTCGCAAAATTTCGTCGCCGCCGTGCAAAATAACTTTTCCTTGAGAAGTAAGCAGAACGGCATAAGCCAATTTCATTAAGCGTAAACGTTCTTTTTTGCTTGTATCTTTAAGCGTTAAATTTATTTTATCCCATAAAGTTAAGCCGTCGTGGACCGACATAAAATTCAAGCAATCGGTCGGTTGCTCGGCAAAAAGATTGTAGGGATTAAAAAAAATATCTTTCTTGAAAGGTAAACAATTGCTGTCATAACTATTTACGGCTCCGATAATTGCAGATGCAAGAGTCGAAGATGTTCCGGCATTGCCTTGAATAAAACCGTGATTGTGTCCGTTTCCGGCAATGGCATCGCGGAAGGTATCATTAAAAATTCCGATGTTTCGGTTGATGAAATCGGTTTTTACGAAAGCATCTTTTTCGAGGTCTGTAAAATTCCATGCTTCACCATGTAAAATGAGTTCGTTCGGATTGTCCGAATTGTATGTTTTTCCGACTTCATTGCGAATTTGCTTCATGGTTTCTTTGTCAAGAAAACTCATTAAATCGAAACGAAAACCGTCGATGTGATATTCGGTAACAAAGAATTTTAAAACATCAATAAAAAATTTCCGAACTTGTTTTCGGCGACTTTCAAGGGTAGATCCGGCACCGGTATGTCCGGAAATCGTAAAATCGTTTTTTAACCGGTAATAGCAGCCGGGAGCAATGTTTTCAAAGGTGTCTGCGATGTATGTATGATTAAAAACCACATCGAGAATAACACCGATACCGGCATTATGTAATGCTTGCACCATTTCCTTAAATTCACGAATTTGAACAGCCGGATTATGCGGATTTGTTGAATATCTGCCTTCAAGTGTAAAAAAATTCAAAGGGTCGTAGCCCCAATTGTAATTACTATCTTTTGCAGATTTTCCGGTGTAAGTTCGGTCGGTTTCAATTTGCGTAAAAGCTTTATTTACGGGCATCAGTTGCACATGTGTAATACCGAGTTCTTTCAGATAATTTATTTTTTCGATTAATCCTTTAAACGTACCTGCGATATTTTCGTTTACAAAGCCCGGTTGTATCGTAAAATCTCTGACATTCAGCTCGTAAACAATCAGGTCATTTTCGTTCTCTATGAATTTAAAGTTGCTGTAATTCCTTTTAAAATCAGGCGGATTTGTCTTGTTTGACTTTAAATTAATAAGTGCTGCTTTTCCGGTTTTGTCTTCTCCGGAAGGATTGAAAACAGCCATCGATTTAGCATAAGGATCAAGTGCGACAGATGTTTTTCCGTAGGCGGAGATTTTGTATTGATAATAATAATTTTCGTAATGTTTTTCGATTTCGGCTACCCAAATACCCGGTTTTGTATTTTTAAGAATTATCGGTTTTTCCGTTTTTATCGGCTTTTGTTTTTCATCAAAGAGCAAAAGCTCAACATTTACAGCCGGCGGCGACCATAATTTAAAATGTATTTTATCATCGGAAAAATGTACTCCGAAATCAGTATCTTCATAATAAAAGTCGGTATCTAAAATTCCGTCAATCTCAGGATTTAAAATGACATTTGCCGGTTCGTTATTGATTTTAACATAGTAATTTTCACCCGGTTTAAAATTGCCTTTTAATAAAACAATATTTTCTTCAGCTGAAGAAATGATTTCGGAAACGAAAATTTGTTTGTTTTTATGATTGTAAACTTGAATTAAAGGATTTTGCGGAAGCGGGTTTTTCAGATTTATTTTCAGTTCTGATTTTGAGATTAGTAATGCAGTATAAATCAGATTATTACTTGTATCCGAAAAAAGATTATAGTTTTTAAGATTTTTTAGGGTGAGAAGTTGCATAAATACTTAGCTGAAAATAATATTTTCAATTATTTTAAAAATATCATTAAGTGTAATATCAAAACTCTCAAAAATTCCGTCAGGTTTATGACAGTGGTGAGGAAAAGTTAAAATTTCTTTATGATACGGTGCATTATCCCAACGCAGTATCATTTTTTTATTTTTATCTTGCCAATGGTAAGCATAATTTCGTTCTTCTTCATCAACATATTCGGTAATAAACAAATCCGAATTATCAATTAATTTAACAGATATTTTTATAAAAAATCCGTTTGTAAAGATTTTTAAATCTTTTACAAAAAATGATTTAACAGCTTTACTTTCTTTAAGAAATTTTAAAATCACCTTTTTCTATCATTTTTTTCTTTAAAACTAAATCTTTATGCGTTTTGAAATAAGATTTCCATTCAAGGTAATCTTCCCACATTTTAAAATCTTCTTGTTTCATATTTAAGATTTCTGTTTCAAATTCCTTAAATGTTTTATTGTATTTTTTTTGTAACAATTCCAACTTCTCTTCAACGGTATGAATTTCATACAAATAGTTCAAAGAATAAAAATTAAGTGTACTGTCTTTATTTATTGTCAGCATATAATTAAAATATTATGTTTACACAAAAATACGTTTATTTTATTAAAAAGACATAATAAAAACGAAATGTCGAATAAAAATAATAAAAAAGCAGTATTTTTTTTTCTATATTTGTAAAATAACAATAAAAACATAATCTAATATTTAATTTATGGCAAAGAACATCAAATTTACCGAAGATTTAATTGATTTTTTACACGAAAGTCCCACAGCATATCAAGCCGTAAGAAACATAAAAGCTGCCTTACTGCGAAAAGGGTTTAAACAATTGCACAGGGGTGAAAGTTGGAATTTGGAAAAAGGCGGACGCTATTTTACAACCAAAAGTTCAACTTCCGTTATCGCTTTTATCGTAGGAAAGGGTGAAATTGAAACTGAAGGTTTCAGAATTATTGCGGCACATACGGATTCGCCCTCTTTAAAAATTAAACCGGAGCCCGTAATGACCGGTGCCGGAGATTACATTAAATTGAATGTTGAAACATACGGCGGTGCTATTTTAAGCAGTTGGCTCGATCGTCCTTTATCAATAGCCGGACGTGTTGCATTGCGCAGTTCTAATGTGTATCGTCCTGTTATTAAGTCGCTTAATATTCGTAAACCGATTTTGGTAATTCCCAATTTGGCAATTCATTTAAACAGAGATATTAACGAAAAGAAAACGTTTAACAAGCAAGTTGATATGTTGCCGATTTCCGGATTGGTGAAAGAAAAATTTGAAAAAGAAAGTTATTTGCTGAATTTGATTGCAGAAAATTTGAATGTTGAAAAAGAAGAAATTTTAGATTTTGATTTGAATTTATACGAAACCGAAAAAGGTTCGATTATCGGTGAACAGCAAGAATTTATTTCTTCCGGAAGAATTGACGATTTATCGATGGTACATGCCGGCGTTGCCGCCTTATTCGACAGTGATGCAGAGAAAGCAACTAATGTGATGGTTGCTTTTGATAATGAAGAAGTAGGCAGCATGACTAAACAAGGTGCAGCTTCGCCGTTCGCGAAAGATGTTTTAAAACGTGTTTCATGGGCTTTAAGCGATAAGCGTGATGCTTTTTTCAGAGCAAAAATTGCGTCTTTCGGAATTTCTGCCGATAATGCACATGCCGTTCATCCGAATTTTCCGGAAAAACACGATGCCGTTTCGCAACCCGTTATTAATAAAGGTCCGGTAATAAAATACAATGCCGAACAAAAATATACTTCCGATGCATTATCTTCGGCAACTTTTACGATGTTGTGCGAAAAAGCCGGTGTACCGATGCAAAAATACGTAAACCGTTCGGATATTAAAGGCGGTTCAACTTTGGGAAGTATTCTTTCTACTCAGCTGGATATCAGGATGGTTGATGTTGGTAATCCGATGCTTGCCATGCACTCGATACGGGAACTTGCCGGTGTTGAAGATCATTTGTATATTAAAAAGGTGTTTGATGAATTTTATAAATCTTAAACGTTTTTAACGGTTAAAAACGTTTAATAACTTTTATTACGTTTACACAAGTGTTAGCAACCATAAAGAGATGAAAAATATAATATACATAATTATTGCTGTTTTGATTTTTCAAAATACATATTCTCAGCAAAATACTTTTTCAAAAGTACTATATTCTGAAACCCAAGAAGGTATAACTATTAATAAAGCAATTCCGTCTATTGATTCTGGATATATAGCAGTTGGAAATAATGGCTTAATAATCAAAACTGATTCAATTGGTGATGTTGAATGGGGTAAGCGTTTTGCTCCATATATAAAATTTAATTCAGTAATACTTACAAATGATAATAATTTTGTTACAGTTGGTAGAGTAATAAATAATAGTACAAATAATTTTGAAGGATTAGTTTTAAAAGTTGATTTAATCGGGGACACTATTTGGAGTAAAACTATTGCAGGGAATGATAATGTGGAATTAACTTCAGTATTTCAAACAGATGACGACGGTTTTATATTAACAGGAAATATGAGTAACTATCCTAATTTTCAATCCCTTATTTGTAAAATAGATTCTAATGGTAACTTTCTCTGGACGAAAACTATTATAGCAGATGATTTTAGAAGTTTTTTATATTCAATTAAACAGACTCAATTTGGCAATTACATTATTGTAGGTTATATTGAAAGAGAACTTCCGTCTTCCAATTGGGAATTTAATTACATTTTATTAAATTTTTCAGAAGAAGGAGATTTAATATGGTCAAAAAAATATTTTACCGAATATAATTACAGCTTCTTCAAAGCAACAGATTTTGAGATAACAAATTCAGGATATGTAATATTAGTTCAAAGAGGAAGTGTTACTGCTCTATATAAAACAAATTTCACAGGTGAAGTGATTTGGAATAAATTTCATCAATCAGAGGGTGTATCAAGTCCAGGTGAAGCTAATCAAAACTTATATACTACTTCAGATGGAGGTTTCGTTTATTCATACGGGAGCCGTGAAGGTGGAGGTATTATAAAAACTGATTCAGCTGGTAATTCAGTTTCCACTTCCATGTTAGAATTAGAACCAATAAGTGTTAGTGAAACAAATAACGAAGAATATACTATATTCGGAAATGGACCTTTGTTTGGTGTCAAAAACTATTTTGATGTAATTGGAATAATTCAAATGGACTCTCTATTTAATGACCAATATTGTACTTATTCATTTAATTCAGATTTATTAAATGACACAGTCTATTCAGAAGCAATCACTGTAAATTTGACTGAAAATTTATCACCAAAAAATACCCCGATACAAATCAGCTCATTAGAAATATTAAATTATGAAGGCTGTGTTGGAAGAACTGGTTCAATAGATGAAACAAAAAACAATATTATTGAAATATATCCAAATCCTTCTAAAGGAAATTTTACCATTGAATCTAAAAATTATGAAACAGGAATTTTAACTATATATAACTTACAAGGACAAAAAATAAC
>JAOZQB010000220.1 GCA_029932445.1 Bacteroidales bacterium
TAATTCTGCAGTTCAAAAGAAATTCCTGTACTTTATATTCAAAACGGTTTTTTTCAACCGTATTTAAATTATTGTAAAAAATAACTTTTTCGGAAAGAATAAGCCGCCATTTTGCCGGAAATTCGCTTTTCGGTATTTTCCAAGCATTACGTTTCTTGATATAAATAATAACAAAAATAAATATTGCAATAAAAATAAAAGCCGTAATTTTCTGAAACATAAGAGTGTATTTAATATCTGATAACAATACGAAAAAACAGATTCTGACAAAAATAGACTTTTTTATTTAATGAAATAATTCAGCACCGCAAAGTTCTAATACCGTCCGCTTAATTGCAAACTAAAAAACCGCTGAGGCATAATATTTCCCGGGCGATCGGCATATTCGGTATTCCCTGCATTTTTTACGGCAACCGATATTTTAAGCATACGACTTAAATTGTAAGATAAAAAAATATCGGCAAGGAAATATCCGTTATTTGCAGTTTGCCAATAATCATAAAATCCCGGCAGCAAACCTTCACGTGTTAAAGGATTTAAAAAAACATTGTCAATATTTAAGACTTTAGATTTATAATAAGTATTGGTACCTGCTTCAAATTTCTTAAATTTAGTACTCAGAAATATTTTTGCCGTATGTTTTCTTCTGTATTTCAAATAAGTAACAATTTTTGAGTTGCCGGTATTATTTGTTTCAATCGGATAAATATAGGTGTATCCCCCGCCGAAATTAAAATGCAAATTATTAAAATTTTTGTGTAATAAAAATTCACTTTCCGCACCGTAAATTCTTGAATTTTCAATATTTGAAGATTTAAAACCGAAATTAAATTCTTGTGTAACCGGATCCGGATAAAGCCCGAAAAGATATTCAATCATATCCTTATTTTCAGAATAAAAAATTGCAACATCCAATTTTCCTAACATTTTGTTAAATTTAATCCCCTGTTTTACACCTATTTCCGAACTCCATCCGAATTCAGGTTTTATTTCGCTGTTCGGAAATATCTTTACGGCTCCCAAACTTGTATAAGCAAATTCTTCGGCAATTGACGGATATCTGTAACCTTGTCCGAAAGAAGCTCTTAAAAACGTGGCTCGCCCCAATTTATAATTTACTCCCGACCTGAAAATCGGAACAATTTTATCCGAAATGCCGTCAAGTGTATTATATTCAATCCGTATTCCGGCACTAAATTTCAGTTTGGAAGATATCTTGTATTCCGATTGACTGTATGCAGAAATATTATTCCCTGTATGATTACCGTAAAATTCCGAAGTAATCTTACTGAAAATATCCGAAACACCGAATATGACATTTAATTTTTCAAAGAATTTTCGATAAAATTGATATTCTGCATAATCAGAAACGGCCAAACTGTTATTTGATGCATTCTCAGGATATTGATTATCTGAAATTTGCAGTCGCATCCGGATATCGTGTTTTGATAAATCATTTTTTGTGAATGAAATAAAAGGATCGACAGTGAAAAACATTGCATTAAGTTCAATAGCCGTAGCTTCATTTTGCTTCAAGGCACCCGTTTCCGCATTTTCCCATAATATGAAATCGGTTTTCATGTTATATCCGCCCAAAAATCCTGTTCCGTAAGATAAACCTTTGACTTTTTTACTGTGTTGCCTGATATTAAAATTTAATCGAGCAAGTTTTTCGTCATTTAATTTTCTGTATCCGTTATCTGATAATAAGTTACTTCCGACACTGAACTCGGTATTTTGAAACCTTTTCGAAAAGGAAAATGATGCATCAGAATACGTTGAAGGAGAATTTCGCCAAACCCAATCTTTATTTTTCGGTTTATCATACACGCCGGATGAAATTGAGAAATTTATTCTCGGAACAGTATCAACCTTTGCACCGATAAAATTAATAACACCGTTTAAAGCCGATGAACCGTACAATACAGAAGATGCGCCTTTAATGATTTCAATTTGGGACAAATTCTCTATCGGTAAAAATTGCCATCGAATATTTCCGGCATCAGCCGATAAAACAGGCAAACCGTTAATCAATGCTAAAACTCTGCTTCCCGCACCATAACTAAACCCGCTGCCGCCTCTTATTGATGCCTGCCCGTCAATAACTTCAATTCCTTGCGTTTGTTTGATTATTTCCTCAGCATTTACAATGTGATTTTTTGTAATTTCAAAAGGTTTTATGACATTCATCGAAACACTGAGTTCCGACACTCTTTTTTCTCTTTTATCGGCACTGACAACGACCTCATTCAGTTCGTTTATAAAAGGTTCTAAACCAACAGATATTACATTATGAGTATCAGTTTGAACAGTAAGTGTTTTTGTTGCAGTCTGATACCCGAATAACAAGAATGTGATGTGAATTTTACCCGTATCGCAACGGAATTGAAAATAACCGTTTAAATCTGTTACGACTTTATTATTTTCGGCATAGAAAACCTGAACTTCAGTTAAAGGTTTCTTAGTCTGAATATCAAATACATTTCCTTTAACAAGAACCTGTTTATTTTGGGCATTAAGCGAAAAATATAAAACCTGCAAAAGAATTATTAAATAATAACGCATCGAAGAATTCGTTATTTAGGTTTAAATGTCATTCTGACTGCAGAAAAAACAGTCAAAGTGGAATCTTTCGGAAAAGATGTCGTCAATTTTAAAGATTGAGCCGTAAGTTCTTCAATCTTTGTTGTTACGGGAAATGAAAGAGAATCCGATGTAATAACAAGAGAACTTTCATCTTCCGTAAATTTCCATGTGCCGTTAATATCCCCGACATAACCGGTTCCGTCTTCATTAAATTTGGTATCCCCCTTAAACATTTCCAACATTCCGCCGGCACCGCTTTCATCAACCCCGTCAGCCGTTAAACTGTCGGCTGTCCAAACATGGCTTGTCAACAAATTCAGATTATCCGAAGGAATTGTATCTTTTTTACAAGAAACAAAAACGTATGCTGCAGAAATAAACAGAAAAAATAATACGATCTTTTTCATCTTTGTTTTTTTAATTTAACAGACTATTCTATCTCCAAATATAATGAATTTTTTAGAAACTTTTAATTATTTCCTTAATTTTATTTTAACAATTGGTAATTTACGGGTTTTATTACAATATTAAAAGATTGATTGATAATAACAAATATATTACCTCCTTTCTAATATTCGTTGTAGCAATATCACCATATTTCTACAAAAATTGGTGTATTTAAATTTTCCGGGATTTAAGTTCAGTTCAATATTCATTGTTATAGGAATTCCCATGTAAAGTGCGGCAACATTTTCGGAGGAAATCGAATGTTCCCAAACTCCTGAATTTATCCCCATTCTGATAATATTTGTGAAATAATTTTTTTGAAGATGAAAAATTTCGTCTAATTTTTCTTTTAAAACGGCATCGTTTTGATAAGAAGCTTCGGTAAACAGAATGATTGAGATGCCTTTGTTTTTTTTGAGATAAGTAATGTGAGAGCAAACAAATTTCTCAAGTTTTTCTTCCGGGCTTTTATTTTTTTGCTCAGAAATTTGTTTAAGTTTTGTTACAAGTTCGTTTTTTACATCGTCTATAATACCAAGAATAATTGCTTGTTTAGTAGGATAATGGCGAAAAACGGCGCCTTCCGACAAACCGACTTTTTTTGCCAGATTTTTGGTTGTTAATTTCTTCAAACCTTCAGAAAAAACAATTTCCAAAACAGCTTTTTTTATTTGTTCGCGTCTTATGTCTCCCGAAAGGTGTTTTGTTTCAGCCATTGTATTTAAATTGATGCAAAAATATTAAAATTATTCAAATCCGTTTACTAATTTGTGCATGGTAGAAGTTGAAGCACTTATAACCGTTGTAGCTTTTACAAAACGGGCTAATAAAATGGCTTCCGTAATTTCTTCTTTTGAAATGCCTTTTCGTGTTGCTACTTGTGCATAGGTTTCAATACAGTGTTCAAAACCCATAGCTGCACCGATAGCAATACTCATCAATAATTTATATTTAGGCGGTATGTACTGTCCTTTCATTGCAAAAAGCTTGTTTGCGGAATGTTCAAATACTGCATCTTTATTTAATTGAGATAATAATTTCATTGTTTCGGGTTCGCGTCCGAATTCATTAGTCATTTCTTGCAATAACTGTTCAATGCTTAATTCTTTTTTTTCTTGTTCCATTGTTTATTTGTTTAACTGTTTAGCTGTTTATTTGTTTAGCTGTTGGTTATTTGCTTATTCTAAATTACTTCCTTTTAAGTATTCAAGCATTGCTTTTGTTGTCTTTATTTCTTTTTCGATTTTCAGAAGTTGAATTTTGACTTTTAAGACATTCAGTTGAGCATCATTTAATTCAATGCTTGTATTTACACCGTTTTCATAACCGATTTGAGCAATTTGAAAAGCTTTTTGCGAGACTTTTATATTGCTTATCGTCGATATTTTTTGAGCTTCAAGAGAACGTAAGGTTTCGAGTGCTTTTGATACTTCAAAACGTAATTGCAACGAAAGACCGTTTTGATATTCTTTTATTTTATCAATTCCGGCTTGAATTTCCATGCTTTTACCTTTGGTAAGATTTCCGTCGAAAATATTCATTTTAACACCGACACCGACGGCATAACCGGAACGCCAAGTTTTGTCGAAAGGCGGAAAATCCATTCCGTGATATACATGAAAATTACCGAATGAAAATA
>JAOZQB010000043.1 GCA_029932445.1 Bacteroidales bacterium
AACGATTGACTAAACGGCGTGCGGAAATTGAAAGATTATCTTTCCGTTTTGCTGTGAGCCAAATTTTTGATTTACAATTTTAGTAATTTATAAAGCCAAATCAAAGATTTGGCGGTGTTAATTTCTTGCTCTTGTTTTCAATAAGTGACTACCGCATGACTTTTAGTTGCTTGTTGTACACAGTTTTCATTGTCCTTGATATCCAACTAACTCATATATTATTTGTCCTAAACCTAATGCATAAATTACAGAAATTATAGTTATCAATATTACTATTATATTCTTTTTAGATTGTTTCGTAAATAGTCTAATAAAAGCATACGACAATAAAACCAAACCAATCCCAAAAATATATAACATATGTCCGGAGTATATCATCTGAATTCCCCAAATTATTCCTCCGATTGTCCCTCCAATCACTCCTCCAATTATTCCTCCAAAAATTGTTCTGGGCTTAATCTCTCTGTCAGATTTTTCTTCTTGAATTCGGTTTATATTTTTTGTAATTAATTCATCGATTTCAGTCTCGGAAATATAGTCATATTGAATTTTGTTTTTAATTTCAGATGCTCTATTACCATCATTAATTAATTCTATTATTTGTTTGTTAATTTTACTAATGAGTTCATCTTTTTCATTCTCCTTGTTTAATCTTTCATTGAGACCATTTAATCCTCCATTTTTATTAATAACAAACATTAAAGCTTCTTTTGCTTCATCAGAATAATCATCAATTTGTTCATAAATATTCATCAATTCTTCATCAGAATAGTTTTGATATTTTTCAATGAGGTCTTGTGTTTTTATCATTGGTTTTTATTGTGTACAACATTAGTATAAACCCAATTAGCCGTTTCCAACGGTTAAAAACGTTTTACAAATATAATAAACTTTCAATTTGATAAATTATTTATTCAAAACAATTCGAAAGGTCGTTCCTTTTCCGACTTCGGAAGATTTTACGAAAATTTTACCGGAGTGGTAGGATTCAATAATGCGTTTTACAAGTGAAAGCCCCAATCCCCAGCCTCTTTTTTTGGTGGTAAATCCCGGATTAAAAACGGTTTTAAATTGTGCTTTTGAAATACCTTTCCCGAAGTCTTTGATGTCAATTAAGACTCGTTCTTTCTTTTCTTCAACACTGATAATAATTTTACCTTTTCCCTGCATGGCATCAACGGCATTTTTGCACATATTTTCAATCACCCACTCAAAAAGAGACTCGTTTAACGGGATTAATAATTCCTTTGATTGGTTAAAATTCAAAATATATTCAACATTTTTTGAGGTTCTTGCCTGCAAATATGAAACGGAATTTGCAATAACTTTAAATAAATTCATTCGCATTAATACAGGAGTTGAACCGATTCCTGAAAATCGTTCGGTAATAGTTTCCAAACGCCTGACATCTTTTTGAACTTCATTAATTAAATTTGCATCTTCGTTTTTCAATTTTAACAATTCAATCCATGCAACCAGCGAAGAAATTGGTGTCCCGAGTTGATGCGCCGTTTCTTTTGACAAACCTGCCCATAACTGATTTTCTTCTGCTTTGCGAGAACTGCTGAATGCCAAATAAGAAATTAAGATGAAAAACATTACAGTAAACACCTGAACATAAGGATAATAAAATAAACTTGTGAGTAATATGGAATCTTTATAATACACATAATTCCGGTGTCCTTTGGTATATTCTACAATAATCGGATCATGCTGTCCCTTCATTATCTGCAATTGTTTTTGCAAATAACTTGTATCGTTTACCTTCTTTGGATTTAAATTTCTGGAATCAATAATTTGCCCGTCATCATCAATAAGAATAACGGGAATAGTTTTATTTTCACCGAGAATTTTATAAACGGTCGGACTTACTTTTTCATTTAAATTAATTCCGGTAAATTCACGGACTGACTCAGCCCATATTTCAATTCGATTGTGTTCCTCATCAGCAATTTTCTTCACCAAATTATCGGTATAAAGAATGGTTCCTACCCCGAGCAGAACTGCTAAAATAAACAATCCTGTTTTTAATTTTTGCTTTCGGGAATAGACATTCATAATAACGATTTTACTTTCAAACGTTTCAGTCCAAATTATATTTTAATTAAAAGTCGTAATAAAAATTATTTAAAGATGTTCGCAAGCCGAACATAATATATTTTTCCGTCGGTTGCCCGTCGGTTTTCTTATTTGTTCTGTAATCTGCTCCGGCATATAATTGCAAACCGGATCTTCGATTAATAATATAGGATACCGTTAAAGTCTTATGCAAAATAATTTCTTTTTCGGGTATAATCAGATATGTATAATTATCAAGCATGTAAATATCCGAAAAGGTACCGTTTTTATTCAATGTTATAAAATTATACCTGAAGTTTAACCGAAAATTTTTATAAGTTAAATCAGAATTCAGAAAAATTTCAGAAAAATCGCTGCCGAAAGGAACGGCAAACTCCTGGTTGTAATGTGTCCATGTTTGATATTTTAAATCGGTACAGGAATAGGTTCCGGATGAAACTGTATTATATTCTGCCTGAAAATACCATTTTAAATCTTTTATTTTTGAATGTAAGATATCAAAAACTTTCAATCCGCCTTGGTATGCGTATTTATTTTGCTTCGGGTCATCAATTGCAAACTGTCCGTATGCCTGAATAAAATCAGTGATTTTTAATTTTGCATTTAATCCGACAATCACATGATGTTCACTTCCGAAACCGTTTACAAGCGATCGCATTCCGATAATCGGAATAAAAAAATCTGCGGGGAATTTATTAACATAGGCGGACGTATCTGTTGTTCTGTATATTACACCTTCAAAAAGACCTAATTCAATACGATTATTGTAGTTGTATGAAAGATAATTAAATGCAGCATGTTTTTTAAAATGATAATCATAATAAACTTTTTCAAAATCTTGAAATTGCGTAAACATTGTTACATACTTAAAATTTTTATATGTAAAATTAAGTTTTGCAAAAGGATAATTCATTGCATTATCCGAAAGAAATAAAGAACGATGCCCTTCACCGATAAAATTTTTATCTTGCCCTGCTTGAAAATTAAACCATTTAAAAGGGGTATAAGATAAATATCCGGAAGCGGAGGAAAAATCGTATACACTTATATCAGTATTACTTTTTTTCAAAGCCCCTTGCCCGGGAATAACTAATCGATTCCATGACCAATCATAAATATAATCTCGAAAACGCGCCTGATTTTCTCTGAAACTTGAATAGTAACTGATTTTTGTACCGATATTACCTTTAATTTCAATTCCTCGCGTATTAATAAAATAATTTATGCTGTCGTTACCGGAGACTTTAGCTGTTTCAAGATAAAAAAGCGGATTGACGGATAAAGTAAAACCTTTTTCATTTACAAAAATAAAATCTTCAAAAAACAACTTTCTGTACAGCCAAGTACGTTTATGTTTTGAGAAAAATATTTCGGCATTTCGGGTATGATAAATTAGTGAATCAACATTAAAAACAGTTTGGATTTCTGATTTCAGCAAAGGTTTAAATCCCGTATTTACCGATCTGTTAATTTTATTTAATTGAGAATTTAATTCCGTTTGATAAAATTTACCCAAAGGCAATAGTTGTTGCTGTGCATAAAATTCCGTTAAAGCAAAAAAAAGTATAAAAACCGATAAAAAATACTTCAAAATAATTTTCATTTCTACATTATCATTTGAACTAAATATAATTATCCTGCCGATATTTATCTTCTTCGCCGGCTAAAATATTAAGGTAATTATTATAACGTTGCGAACTGACGGCTCCTTTGTCAACAGCTTCTTTAACAGCACATTCCGGCTCATGCGTATGCGTGCAATTATTAAACTTACAAGCATCTGACAATCTCTTTATTTCCGGAAAATAATCACTCAAATGTTCTTTTATCTCTTCATCCAATCCAAACCCTTTTATACCGGGAGTATCAATTATAAACCCGCCGGCAACAGGAAACATTTCTGCAAAGGTAGTCGTATGTTTTCCTTGTTCATGAAAAGCTGAAATTTCAGAAATTTTAAGGTTTAATCCGGGTTCGAGCAAATTAATCAAGCCGGATTTTCCTACACCGGAATTTCCTGAAATCACAATTGTTTTATTTTTTATCATTTTTCTTATAACATCAATTCCCGAATTTTCTTTTACAGAAGTTTTTAAACAATGATAACCGATTTTTTTATAGATTTTAATATATGAATTCAATTTCTTTTTAATCTCATCATCATACAAATCTGTTTTATTGAAAATAAGAACAGCTTTTATTTTGCTTTTCTCACAGGCAACTAACCAACGGTCAATAAACATCGAATACGTTACGGGTTTAATTAATGTAATCATCAAAAAAGCATAATCTATATTAGCAGCAATAACATGAAATTGTTTCGAAAGGTTCGTTGATTTCCTTAGCAAACAATTTTTTCTGTCATGAATTCCGGTAATAACGCCGATATCTCCGTCTTTTTGAAGTTTAAAGTCCACGACATCACCAACGGCAACCGGATTGGTTGTTCTGAATTCCTTTCTCCTGAATTTACCTCGAATTTTACAGTTTGTAATTTTATCATCTTGCTTAACAAGATAATGGCTTCCGGTAGACTTTATCACAATTCCCTGATTCATTATGACAAAATTAGAATTCTTTATGTAAAGTTTATTAATTTTGATAAAAAATTAAAGAAATGCAAACTTTTATTCACTTTAAAACCCGTAAACGGTGTGAGCTTGTTGATATTACAGAACAAGTTCGAGCAATTGTAAAACAATCAGAGCTGAAAGAAGGTCTTGTAAATATATACGTTCAGGGTGCAACTGCCGGAATTATGATTCAGGAAAATTGGGACGATTCGGTGCAACAAGACGTCCTAAATTTATTAAAACAACTCATTCCCAAAGGAATATGGCTGCATGACCGACAAGACGGTAACGGCGACTCTCATTTAAAAGCCGGATTAACCGGCCCGAGTGAATGCATTCCGATTATTGACGGAAAACTCGGTTTATCAACTTGGCAAAATATTTTTCTGTGTGAATTTGACGGTCCGCGCGAAGAACGACAAATTGTGGTGACGATAAAATAATTGGAAGTTGAAAGTTCAAAGTACAAAGTGATATAGCAAATCTTATAGTCCAAATTTGGGCTATGAAAAATTAGAATAAAAAGAGTTAAACTTTCAACTACAAAAAATCACTTTCGTGAGGGTCTCGCCGTTTATAAATTTTTCGGGTTATTCTTTCCCTTTCAACATGGGAACAAAAACAAATTTTCCGTGATTTTCGGTTTTATAATCATTTTCCGAAATTTTCATAACTTTTAACATATCCTGTGTGTGACGCGGTCCTGTCGGGACAACCATTATCCCTCCTATTTTAAGCTGACTGAGAAGACTTTCGGGAATTGCAGGAGCTCCTGCCGTAATTAAAATCTTATCAAAAGGAGCATAAGTCGGTAAACCTTTATAACCGTCGCCGTAATAAGAATACGGGTAATAACCTAACTTCTTCAACAATAATTGGGATGACTTAAATAAAACCTGATGTCTCTCAATGGTATACAATTTAACTCCCATTTCAAGTAAAACAGCTGCCTGATACCCGGAGCCCGTTCCGACTTCCAAGACTTTATCACCACTTTTAATATCAAGTAATGATGTTTGAAAAGCCACAGTATAAGGTTGCGAAATCGTTTGATCGGCAGCAATCGGAAATGCATTATCCTGATACGCACGTTCCTCAAAACCCTTTGCCATAAACAAATGACGCGGGACTTTCAACATAGCAGATAAAACATCTTCATTTTCAATTCCTTTTGCTTTTACGGAATCAATCAATCTTTTTCTTAATCCTTTATGCCTGTACGAATCAATCATAAATTAGCTTATTAAATTTCAGCGAAAATAAAAACATTCATTCTTTTTTAAAATTATATATGAAAAAATTCGTTTTTTAACAATCATTCATCTTATTTTACGTTTTATTATATTAAGAAATTCCGAACAGCTTACATTTTGTTTTAATGAATAAAAAACTTCAAACTTTCGTATATATTCTTTTTGATTATATCGGTGCTTCTGTTGCATGGTTTTTATTTTATCTGTTCAGAAAAGTTTATATTGAATCCCTGAATTACGGCTATCATATTAATATTGAGTTCGATTTTAATTTCTTTGCCGGTTTATTAGGCATCCCTGTTTTTTGGATTTTCCTTTATACAATCTCCGGTTATTACAGAATAATTTACAGGAAATCCAGATTATTAGAACTGGGTCAAACATTTATCACTGCTCTTATCGGAGTTATTATCATCTTTTTTATTTTAATTTTAGATGATGTTATTTTTTCATATAAAAATTACTATCAATCGCTTATCGTTTTATTCGGTTTGCAATTTTCATTAACGTATTTATCGAGATTAATTATTACGACAATCACACAGAATAAAATTAAATCCGGGAAAATCGGGTTTAATACACTTTTGATCGGAAGTAACGGAAAAGCTTTAAGTCTATACCAAAAATTAAATTCGGGAATTGAAAAATACGGGTATAAATTTGTCGGTTTTATAAATATCTATAATAAAAAAGACCCGACCTTAAGCCAATATCTTAAACATCTGGGCAGTTATGATAATTTAATTGATACCATTAAAAAATATCAAATTGAAGAGGTTATTGTAGCAATTGAATCATCCGAACATAAAGAAATTGAAAAAATTCTTTACAAACTTCAAAAAGTAACCGTAATTACAAAAGTAATCCCGGGACTTTTTGATGTGTTAACGGGAAAAGTACGAATGTCCGGATTTTTGAATGCACCGCTTATTATTATTTCACATACATTAATGCCTGCATGGCAAGAAAGTTTAAAACGGATTTTAGATATTTTTCTGTCTTTAGTTGCAATAATTATCTTATCACCTGTTTTTTTATTATCTGCAATTACGGTAAAATTAACATCAAAAGGACCGATTTTTTACAAACAAGAACGCATCGGAATCCGAGAGAAACCGTTTGCAATAATAAAATTCCGATCCATGTATTCCGATTCCGAAAAAAACGGACCGCAACTGTCTTCGGAAAATGACATCAGAATTACAAAATTCGGAAAATTTATGCGTAAGACTCGTTTAGACGAAATCCCGCAATTTTATAATGTTCTGATTGGTGAAATGTCGCTTGTCGGTCCGCGTCCCGAACGTCAATACTATATAGATAAAATTGTTGAAAAAGCTCCTCATTTTTTAAATTTGCTGAAAGTAAAACCCGGAATTACGTCCTGGGGACAAGTAAAATTCGGTTACGCCGAAAACATTGAGCAAATGATTCAACGACTAAATTACGATATTTTTTATATTGAAAACAGGTCTCTATATTTAGACTTTAAAATAATGATTCATACCATATTAGTTATTCTGAAACGTGACGGAAAATAGACCGAAAATTCAATATTCTCAAAAAAAATCTCAGCATGAATTTTAAAAACTACAAAAAATATAATATCATTTTTGCTTGGGCAATATTTGTCATTGCATTCATCACTTATTATTTAACGGTTGAGCCGACCGTCAGTCTTTGGGATTGCGGAGAGTTCATCGCATCTTCCTATAAATTGGAAGTCGGGCATCCGCCGGGAGCACCTTTTTTTATGTTATTAGCACGGTTTTTTGCTTTATTTTCGTCATCACCCCAACATGTTGCTTTAATGATAAACCTTGTATCAGTTACGGCAAGTGCTTTTACGATATTATTCCTTTTTTGGACAATTACATATTTTGCAAAAAAGATTCTGATCAGTAAAGAAAATTTCAATTCAAATGCTGCAATTGCCGTTTTATTAAGCGGTATCACAGGTTCACTGATATACACATTTTCGGATACTTTTTGGTTCTCCGCCGTTGAAGCGGAAGTTTATGCAAGCTCTTCATTGTTTACGGCCGTGGTTTTTTGGGCCATATTAAAATGGGAAAGCACAGCCGATGAAAAATATTCCGATCGCCGGCTTATTTTAATTGCTTTGCTTATGGGTATTTCAATCGGTGTTCATCTTCTTAACTTATTAGCAATTCCGGCAATTGTTTTTGTGTATTATTTCAAGAAATATAAAACGACAAAAAAGGGGATTTTTTATGCTTCCGTGATTTCTGTTTTGATATTAGGTTTTATAATGTACGGTATCATTCAGGGCTATATTGCTTTGGCTGCCGAATTTGAATTATTTTTTGTGAACACACTCGGAATGGCTTTTAACAGCGGACTGTTTGTCTACATTTTTCTCTCTTTAGGAATATTAATATTCGGCATTTACTATTCTTACAAAAAGAAGAAAGTAATTTGGAACACGGCTCTTACAATGATTACCGTAATTTTAATCGGTTATTCTTCTTTTGCAATTATTATGATACGTTCCTATGCAAATCCTCCGATGGATGAGAATAATCCGGAAAATGTTTTTGCCTTACTTTCTTATCTTAACAGAGAGCAATACGGTTCGCGTCCTTTACTTTACGGAAATTACTATAATGCTGAATTCCAAAAAGATACATACGGCGAAATAAAAACAAAAAAACTTTTTACTTATATTCCGGTTGACGGAAAATATTTAAAAATTGAAAAAACAAATCCGAAATATCTTTATGAATCTTCCGGAAAAACACTGTTTCCGAGAATGTACAGTCGTGACAAAAATCATATCTCAGCATACCAATCGTGGTCAGGAATTAAACCGGGTGACAATCCGACTTTCGGAAATAATTTAAAATTCTTTTTTAAATATCAGTTAGGGCATATGTATTTCAGATATTTTATGTGGAATTTTGCCGGCAAACAAAACAATTTGCAATCTTACGGAGGAATTACAAAAGGAAACTGGATTAGCGGTATCCCTTTTCTTGATAAACTGATGATCGGAAATCAGAGTAATCTTCCGGATAAAATCAAAAATAAAAAAAGTCGTAATGTGTATTATTTATTACCCTTTATCCTCGGAATTCTCGGATTAATTTTCTCTTTTTCAAGAGATAAAAAGAATGCATCAATTATTGCTTTATTATTTTTCTTTACGGGAATTGCCGTTGTCATGTACTTAAATCAAACGCCTTACCAGCCGCGCGAAAGAGATTATGCCTATGCCGGTTCTTTCTATGCTTTTGCCGTATGGGCAGGTTTGGGTGTTGCTGCAATTTATTCATATTTTTCCGAGAAATCAAAAGGTAAATTTGCTGTAATAATTACTGCATTATTAGCTATTCCGGTTCCCGTGTTAATGGCAAATCAAAATTGGGACGACCACGACCGCTCCGACAGATATACTGCACGTGATTTTGCCGAAAACTATTTGAATTCCTGCGATAAAAATGCAATTCTTTTTACTTACGGTGATAATGATACATTCCCTTTGTGGTATCTTCAGGAGGTTGAAGGCGTAAGAATCGATATTAAGGTTGTAAACTTAAGTCTGCTCGGTACTGACTGGTACATCGATCAAAACAAAAAGAAAACCTATGAAGCCGATCCGGTTCCCTTTAAAATGACACACGACAAATATCGTGAAGGCAAAAGAGATGCGATCTATATTACCGATAATTCGGAAGTTTATATTAATGAAAAATATAAATCAAATAAAATTAAATATGAAGACGATTTAAAACAAATAAAATCAGAAATGAAAACAATTATTTCATCTTCAGATTATCCGAAACAAAATGAAAACGAATATAAAAAACTCACGGATGCTTTAGATTCTTTATCCCTACTTGATGTTGCAGGTGTAGCCGGAACAATGGCAAATGAAAAGTTTGTTTCAAAATATAAACTCAACAAGGAAAAAACAAATCAATTTTACAATCACATAAAAATATTAATTGACAGCGTTTCAAAGGAGAATTTGCCGTTAAATTATGCAATGGATTTTGTTGCATCCGATAAAGTAAATACACAATTACAATCATCACAAGGCGAAAAAATTAATTATATTCCGTCAAAAAAATTATCTTTAAAAGTACCTTGGCCGGAAGCTGCAAAAAACGGCAGTTTTACAATGAAAGAATTAAGTTTATTTGAGAAATATTTGAAATGGAAATTGAATAAAACTTATATTTATAAAAATGATATGGCGGTATTGGAAATTATCGCCCGTAATCATTGGAAACGACCGATTTATTTTGCAACAAGCGTTCCTGCAGCAAGTTATAACGGACTTGGTGATTACCTCAGATTAGAAGGTTTCGCTTTACGGCTTGTCCCGTATAAAACAAAATCAAATGATACCTATATCAACACGGACATTCTTTATGATAAGCTTATTAATAAAGGAAAATGGGGAAATATTGAAAAGAAAAACGTAAATGTTGATAACTTCATATTGCGTACCGTCAGCATTATGAATATTCGCCAAACTTTTGCTTTACTTGCCGAACAACTTCTTAAAGAAAATAAAAAAGATAAAGCAATAAAAGCACTTGATAAATGTGTTGAAATTATGCCTGAATATAATTTCTCATACTCTTACGACATGTATGACATTGTTGAAGCCTATTATAAAGTCGGAGAAATTGATAAAGCAAATAAAATTGTCGAAATAATTTATGATAATTCAAGTCAGTTTTTAAAATATTATGCCGGATTTAAAGACCGATTTAAAGACCAAATTATTCAAGATAAATCTCAAACATTGGCCGTTGCAAATCAATTCGGAGAATTGGCAAAAAAATATCAACAAAAAGAACTTGCACGGAAATTATCCGATTTGGTTAATTTATATTTGCGATAATAATTTCTAAAAAGTCATCCGATGAATGATTTTGTAAAATGCTGATATTCATTTATCCTGACAGTCGGCTAATTACAAATTCATCGGATGACTAAATTATCATTTTTTGACTTTTCGGAGTAGATTCAATATTCAAACTATCAGAATGATTTTAGATATTGAACAACAAAATGTCTAAGCTAAACAAGTTTAGCATAACAAAATCCACTTTTTAGATACTCTTATTTTTCAAGTACAGATATCTTCAAATCCGGATAGGTTTCTGTTTTTGCCGGAAAATTTATACATTTGAGCATCAAAAAACAAAACTAAAAATCGGAATATGATAAATCAAGAGAAATTTAATCTTCTTGAAGAAAAAAATAAACAGGCTGAAGCCGGAGGCGGAGAAGAACGGATAAAAAAACAACATTCAAAAGGCAAACTTACGGCACGTGAACGTGTTGAATTACTGATGGATAAAGGTTCATTTCAAGAACTCGGAAAGTTTGTTACCCACCGTTCGCAAGATTTCGGGTTAGATAAAAACGTACCGCTCGGTGACGGTGTTGTTACCGGCTACGGAAACGTAAACGGAAGATTAATTTATATTTTTTCACAAGACTTTACAATCTTCGGCGGTTCACTTGCCGAAGCCCATGCCGAAAAAATTGTTAAAATTATGGATTTGGCAATGAAAAACGGTGCACCCCTTATCGGATTAAACGACTCGGGCGGTGCCAGAATTCAAGAAGGTGTTGTATCATTGGGCGGATATGCCGATATTTTTTACAGAAATACCTTGGCATCCGGTGTCGTTCCTCAGATCTCAGCAATCATGGGTCCTTGTGCCGGCGGTGCCGTTTATTCCCCGGCAATTACCGATTTCAATATTATGGTTGAAAATTCGTCCTACATGTTTGTTACCGGTCCCAATGTCGTAAAAACAGTAACCCATGAAGAAGTTACTTCTGAAGAACTCGGCGGAGCAAGCACACATTCAACAAAATCCGGTGTTGCTCATTTTACGGCTGAAAACGATTTGGATGCCTTAAATAAGATAAAAAAGTTGCTGAGTTACATTCCTCAAAACTGTGAAGAAACAGCACCTGACACAGATTATGAAACAGATAACGAAGCCAACCCCAAACTGAATGAAATTGTTCCCGAAAATCCGAATCAACCTTATGATATTCGTGATGTTATTTGCAAAGTTATAGACAAAAAAAGTTTTTTTGAAGTTCATGAAAATTATGCCGGAAACATTGTTGTCGGTTTTGCACGCCTTGCCGGAAAAAGTATCGGCATTATTGCAAATCAACCGATGTATCTTGCCGGTGTTCTTGATATAGAATCTTCAAAAAAAGGAGCTCGTTTTGTCCGTTTTTGCGATGCTTTTAATATTCCGCTTTTGGTTTTTGAAGATGTTCCCGGATTTTTGCCCGGTACCGACCAAGAATGGCGTGCCATCATTACTAACGGAGCAAAATTACTCTACGCTTTCTCGGAAGCCACTGTTCCTCGAATTACCGTAATTACGCGCAAAGCATACGGAGGCGCATACGATGTTATGAATTCGAAACACATCGGTGCTGATTTGAACTTTGCATGGCCAACAGCTGAAATTGCTGTTATGGGTGCCAAAGGTGCCGCAGAAATTATTTTTAAAAGAGAAATTACACAAGCTGAAAATCCGGAAACCAAACTAAAAGAAAAAGAAGACGAATATAACCGTATGTTTGCAAATCCGTATATTGCGGCAGCCAGAGGTTATATTGACGAAATTATAAAACCGGAAGATACACGAGCTCGGCTGATTAAAGGATTTAAAATGTTGGAAAATAAAGCGGATAAATTACCTAAAAAGAAACACGGAAATATTCCGTTGTAAGATAAAAAAACGGGCTTAAAGCCCGTTTTTATTTCAATTTATTTTCACCTTAACGTTTTTCCCAAACCCAAGCATCAATACTTCCGTGTTTATTTTGGAAATCCGTAAAGAAATTCTGGGCTGCTTTTGCCGAAGAGAATTCACCGATAGAAATTCGGTAACGATCCATTTTCCGGGCATAAAGAATATTCGTTGTTATTCCTTTTTTAGCATACCGTTTTTGTTCTTTTTGTGCAGAAGCTTCTGATTTTACACTTCCGATAATAATATAATATTTCCCGTTTTTGGCCGAACCGGAATTTGTATTTACTTGAACTTCTTGGGTGTTATCTTCAACAAGCTCCTGAGTGGCATCTTCTTGCACTTCAGTTGTTTGATTTTCTTCCTGTACATCTTCAGTTTGGTTATCGGCAATTTCTTCCGTTGAAGTGGTATCCGCTACATCCGCAACTTGAGAATCGGAAGTATCAATACTGTTATCAGTCAGCTCTTCCGTTTGATCGATTTCATCATCAGGCGTAATTATTTCCAGTTTATCTTTTTTATCACCGAAAACACTTTTTTTCACATAAGCAATTTTTTCGGAAGAAAAGCTATACCCTTTTTTCCAAATATCGGGTTTAAAAAAATATACCGCAACTAATAAAATTCCTATAAGCCCGATAAGAATCAAGAATACCGGCCAAAATCTTTTTTTCTTTTTGGTGTCTTCTTTTTTCAATTTAACCGGTTTTGATTTTTTAACAGGTGCCGTTTTCTTAATCGGTTGTTTCGAAATCGGTTTGGCTTTTGGTTTTTCCGGAATCGTTTTTGGTTTATTCCGGCCTTTATTAATCGGTGCTTTTCGTAAGTCCTTCTTGGGAGAAGGAACACTCAGCTTATCTTGTTCCGTTAAAGAAACTTTCGGTAAACCGAATGAATTTACCAATAAATTATCTTCCGACATATAAGAAAATTCATAATTCCCTTCTGCGGTTTTTGTAAATTCCCCCAAATCCGGGAAAGAAACTTTCTCACCTGAATCTAATTTTGTTTTAATAGTTTTTACATATTCCGAAATTTGCTCATTTGCATTATCGAAAGAAATACCTTCTTTTTCAGCCATGTGTTTTGCTAATAAACCCTCAGCTTCTTTATATTCGGGATTAAAAACAACAATTTTAAAAGGCGGAGTCATCGTTTTAGTTTCTTTATCGATACGAGCCGGAATATGTTTTGAATCAAAAGCTCCGAAACCTCCGAGTATTACTCGTTCATTCGTGATTAATAAGTTTTTGATATGTTGACTTATTTCCATAATAAAATATTTTGATAACAAAGTTAATGAAAAATTTTAAATTTCCGGAAATCCCATAAAAATAATTCATTAAACAAAGAGTCTCGAAAAAACTTATATATGAATTTACGCTAAATATTTATACTTTTGAAAAATCTTAATTTGAAATATGAAAAAAATTATTGTGACAGGCGGAACCGGCTATATCGGTTCTCATACAGTTGTTGAATTAATTGAATCGGACTTTGAAGTTGTTATTCTTGATAATCTTTCAAACTCAAATATTGACGTTCTTGACGGTATCAAAAAAATTACCGGAATAAAACCGGAATTTTATAAAATTGATTTAGCAAATCCTTCCGAAACAGATAAAATTTTCGATGTCATAAAAAAAGCAGACGGCATTATTCATTTTGCTGCTTATAAAGCCGTAGGTGAATCTGTTAAATATCCCTTAAAATATTATAAAAATAATTTAAATTCTTTGATAAATATTCTTGAAAATCTGCAAAAGTATTCGGTCACTAATTTAATTTTTTCCTCATCATGCACGGTCTACGGACAACCTGAACACCTTCCGGTAACGGAGCAATCTCCTGTTATTAAAGCAGATTCGCCATACGGAAACACCAAACAAATTTCAGAAGAAATCATTAACGACATAATCCGAAGTACGAAAAATATTAATGCAATTTCTCTTCGATATTTTAATCCGATAGGTGCGCATAATTCTTCGGAAATAGGAGAATTACCAATCGGAATACCTGACAATTTGGTTCCGTACATAACACAAACAGCTGCCGGTATTCGTGAAGAATTGAAAATTTTCGGAAATGATTATAATACACCGGACGGTACGGCAATCAGAGATTATATTCATGTTACGGATTTGGCTAAAGCTCATATTACTGCTTTAAACAGATTATTGAATAAAAAAAACAAGAAAAAATCAGAAGTTTTTAATCTGGGTACCGGACGAGGGAATTCGGTGCTTGAAGTTGTAAATACTTTTGAAAAAGTTACGGGTGTAAAATTAAATTACAAAATTGTTGACAGAAGACCCGGGGACATTGAAAAAATTTGGGCAAATGCCGATTATGCAAAAAAAGAATTGGGTTGGCAAACAAATAAAACTCTCGGAGATGCTTTACTTTCAGCTTGGAATCGGGAAAAGAAATACAGAGGAATATAATAATTGATAATGAATAATTTTTTGAATTCTAAATTTTACAAATTCACCGGGAACAAGTTTCTTTTTCTCAAAATCTTCTGCATATCTTTATTTTTTTCAACATTAACTTATGCACAAACTCCTGACGGAAAAGAAATGCGCGGTGTTTGGATTGCAAGCGTAAAAAATTTAGATTATCCGAGCAGCGGTTTTTTAAGCGTGAACGAACAAAAAAAAGAATTTGTCGATATGCTGGACTATTTTTCGGAAATCGGTATTAATGCTGTTTTTTTTCAAGTCCGTCCGGCTGCTGATGCATTTTTCCCTTCAACCTATGAACCTTGGTCTGAATGGTTAACGGGAACACAAGGCAAAGCTCCCGAACCTTATTACGATCCTTTAAAATTTATGATAAAGGAATGTCATAAACGGAATATGCAATTTCATGCTTGGATAAATCCTTTTCGAGCTGTTGCAACCATAGAATATGCTGATATTTCTGAAAATCATATTACCAATCGCAAACCCGAATGGTTTTTTACTTACGGTATTAATAAATATTTTAACCCGGGCATACCTGAAGTTCGTAAATACATTACAGAAATTATAAAAGATATTACAAAAAAATATGATATTGACGGTATTCATTTTGACGATTATTTTTATCCTTACCCGATAAAAGATGATTATAAAAAAATCGTTCCCATACCTGATTATCAAACGTATAAAACTTATAATACCGGTTTTGATAATATTTCTGATTGGCGTCGAAATAACCTGAATTTATTTATTAAAGATGTTTATGATGCCGTAAAAACAGAAAAACCTTATGTGAGTTTCGGCGTAGCACCATCAGGTGTTTGGCGAAATAAAAGCAAAGACCCGGAGGGAAGCAATACAAGGGGCTTGGCACATTACGATTATTTATATTCCGATGTTTTGAAATGGTTAAAAGAAGGCTGGATTGATTATGTTGCACCGCAATTGTATTGGCCTGTCGGGAATAAATATGCCGATTATCTTACACTTGTAAACTGGTGGAGTAAACACACTTACGGGAAACAATTATACATCGGGCAAGCTGTTTATAATGCCGGGAAAGATGCTCCTTCAACGGCATGGCGAAATCCGAATGAACTTCCGAAACAAATTCAAATCAACAGAAAAAATTCTACGGTACTCGGCAGTATTTTTTACCGTGCAAATTCTTTAACGGCAAATCCTCTCGGATTTTCTGACAGTTTACGTTATCATTATTACAGTCAAAAAGTATTAGCTCCCGAAATCCCTTGGAATCAGCTGATTGACACCACAATAATTGCTGACGAAATAACTGAAAATATTCCGAATGCAAATACGCCGATTAAGGTTTTTTCAACACCTCTCGGAAATAAACTGATGATTTCATGGGAAGATGAAGGAAACTCCGGAGATAATCTTTATAAAGTATACAAATTTAAAGATTACAGTTTTAAATATGCCGATGAAAAAGACATCATTTTAACAACAAAAGAAAAATTTCTTATTCTTAAACGAAAACGCTTTCCTTTTTTTCGAAAAAAATACGGCATTGTTATTACGGCTTCAGGAAATTCGGGCAAAGAAAGTAAAGGCAGCGAAACAATATTCGTAAAATTATAAAATCAAAAAAAACCTGCAAAAATTAATTGCAGGTTTTAATTTCAATAAAAAAAGGATTA
>JAOZQB010000221.1 GCA_029932445.1 Bacteroidales bacterium
TTCTTTTCTTGAAAATAAGTGCGGAATTTGTATCGGATCACTGTCAATAAATGAAGCTTGGTTATACAAATCGTGTTTTTCTTCCAAAAATTCTTTTATGTCACTTGTGTTCGGCATTTTTTTATTTTTTTGTAAAAATAGTGTATTTGATGCAACTTTTACTATTTTTGGTATCTTTGAATTATAAAAATTAAGTCATTATGAACAAACTAATTTTATTTGCAATATTTCTGTTTAGTACTTTTTTTACAGATGCACAAATTCAAAATATTAATCCCGATAAAACCGGAGAACCATGGATTGTAGGAGGATTAAGAATCCCTTCAAAGGAAGAAATTAATAAGATTCCCGTTATAAAAATGTCATATAAAGATGGTAGTAAAGATTTACCTTCTTCTTTGGATAACAGTACAAAACCCTATTTTCGACCTGTCTTTAGCCAAACGGACGGATGTTGTGCACAAGCTTCCGGAATAGCTTATAATTTCACTTATGAGATGAATCGTGAAAGAGGAACAAGTGCCAATGTTTCAAGTAATCAATTTCCGACACATTATACTTATAATTTTTTGAACGGCGGAAGCGGTGCAAACGGCTCATGGTATACGGACGGTTGGGAAATTATAAAAGCGAACGGTTGTCCGACTGTTTCGGCATACGGTGGGCTTGCGACAGGCGGTGCAACACGATGGTACAGCGGATATGCCGATTACGAAGCGGATATGAATAACAGAGTTAAAGATTATTTTTGCAATTGATGTAAATACACCTGAAGGTTTGGAAACATTAAAACATTGGATGTACGATCATCTTGACGGCTCTTCTGACGGAAGTATTGCAAACTTTGCTGCCGGTGTCAGTGATGTTTTTAATATGACCGGTAATAAAATTATTGAATGGGGACATTCTGTTAATCATGCTATGACTTTTGTGGGTTGGGATGATAATATTTCTTATGATTTCAGCGGAGACGGAACTATTACAAACGATGTTGATATTAATAATGACGGAGTTGTTGATATGAAAGATTGGGAGCGCGGTGCTTTAATTATGGTAAATTCTTGGGGTACTTATTGGGGGAACGGCGGTAAAGCATATGTGATGTATAAACTTCTGGCAGAACCTGTTGAGAATGGTGGGATTCATGCAAATAAAGTTTACGGGATTCATGTGAAAGTTTCTCAAACACCACAATTAATGATGAAAATAAAAATGACTCATTCTTCAAGACAATTAATAAAAATATCTGCCGGCGTTTCAGCAAATATATCGGATACCGAACCGGAGCATATTCTTAATTTTCCGCTTTTCTCAAAACAAGGCGGTGATTATCCGATGAACGGAAGTAATTCAAATCCTGTTGAAATTGCCTTGGATGTCAGCTCTTTATTAACTTATGTAAACAGCGGAGAAAACGGAAAGTTTTTTTTAAAAATAACGGAAGACGATATTTATTCAGGAGGAAGCGGTCAGATATATGACTTTTCTATAAAAGATAATTTGGGGAATGAATATGTTTGCTTGTCTCATAATGTTGCAATTAATGATAATTCGGAGACTTATTTATCTGTTACTGCTGCGGCTGAATTTGATGCACCCGAAATTTCAACTGAAACTTTACCCTACGGTCAACAAGGAAGTTCATATTCATATCAATTGGAAGCAACGGGGGGTACGGAACCGTATATGTGGAATGTTTCACAAAAATATACTGAAAATTCTTTGTCAGAAACGTATCCTAATATAAGTGCGTCTCAATTAAGTCCGACCGATGATGATGACGGGTATGCAACACAAACAATAGATTTTAATTTTCCTTATTACGGAGAATTGTATAATGAATTATATATCAGCACCGACGGTTCTGTGTTATTTGAACCGGGTTTTAATTATTTAAGAACGGAGGAAGCCATCATCGGAAACAAAATAATCGGAGTTTTTGCTTCAGATTTAATGATTTACCCTGCTGATGCCGATGGTATTTTTTATGAAGGGGACAGTAATCATGCAACTTTCAGATGGAAAACTTCTTTATTCGGAAATCAATCTGCAAATGTTGATGTTACCGTTACTTTGTATCCGAGCGGAGAAATTAAATTTTATTACGGTGATAATATAACTCCCGGACTGACATGGGCATCGGGGATTTCTAACGGAAGCGGAAGTTATGTAATTTCAAGTGTTTCGGGTATGTCAGATCCGAGTAATAACCAATTAAGTATGATCGGAGAACCTTTTCCTGCAGGTATGACAATAACTGACAGCGGAATTTTTACGGGAACAGTTCCTAACGAAGATAATTCGTGGGATATTGATTTTCTTGTAACAGATAACAATAATATTTCAAAAATTAAAACCTTGATTTTTACAACTGTTCCGGCTTCAATTAAAGATATAGATTATTTTAATTTAAAATGTTACCCGAATCCTATCCGTAAAGCCGTGACCATTAATTTTGAAATTGATAAACCTGCAAATGTGAATTTTTCAATTTATGATATATCCGGAAGATTAATTGAAACTTTAATAAACGGAAAGCAAGAAAACGGGGAATATCATATTGTATGGACTCCTAAAGTGAGTGCAGGAACTTATTTTTATAAATTAACAAGCGATTTAAACGTTATGAGCGGGAAACTAATTATTCAATAATTTTTTTCATAATGTAGTTTTTAATAGTAAAATTAAAATAACCGATTTGATATTTTCAGTCGGTTATTTTTTTGCAAATTTTGATAATCTCCTCGCTGTCTATTAATTGAAGACATTCAATCGTGTTTTTATAACATGGTTTATTTCCGAATACAGAACAAGGTCGGCATGACAAATTGTTATTTTGTATGATGTGAAACTGCTCATCCGGGATATAGGGTGTGAAACCTGCAAAAGGATGGGTGGCACCCCAAATTGAAATAATTTTAACGGAAGTTAAAGCCGCAATGTGCATATTTCCGGAATCGGGAGTAATCATAGCATCGAGTTGATTGATAAATGCTATTTCTTCTTCCAATGGAAATTTACCGACTAAAGAAGTTACATCAGGATTTTTTCCGGCAATGTTTTCGGCAATGTTTTTTTCTTTTTTACCGCCGCCGAAAAGAAAAATTTTATAATTTTCATCGGTCAATTTTTGAATTAATGCCTCGGTTTTATTTATCGGATATTGCTTCTGCGGATGTTTTGCAAAAGGAGCAATACCAATTTTTTTATTGTTACCGTGTAATAATTTTTTTAATTCGAAAGAATTTACCTTGAATTCAGGGACGGAATACGGATGTAATTCGATAAAAATCCCGGCTTTTAAAAATGCTTCTTTGTAGCGTGTTACAGTGTGTTTAAGGGGTTTAAGAATTTTATTTTTTCTGCGTGTCAGTTGTCTTTTTTCTTTTCTGCCCTTATTTATTTTTACACTTTTTGTTCCGCTTAATCGAAAGAAAAATCGAATTATTTTTGTTCGGAGAACATCATGAATATCAACAACAATATCCGGATTAATTTCTTTTTTTATTTTTTTATAAAGTTGAAAAAGACCTTTTATGCCTTTGTGTTTTTCTTTTAAATCCGGATTTATTAAGGTGAGATTCCGGATGTCAGAAAAAAAAGGATTAAATAATTTGTTTGTAATCAGATAAAAATCATCATTGGAATGTTGCTCCGAAAGGGTTTTGAAAACCGGAACACTCATTGCAACATCACCCATTGCCGATAGTCTGATTACTAATATTTTCATACGGGAAAGCTATTTTTTTGAAGAAGCTCTTAAAATTGGGTTTAAATTCGGATCGTTATACATTTTCATTTGTTTATAGGTTTTGATGACGGCATTTCCGTTTGTAATATTTTCAAACAGTTGATTAATAGCAGTTGTTAAATCTTTTTTTTGTTGCAGTAAAATATTTAGTTTGAATGAACATTTCTCCTTATGGTCAGATTCGGCATCTTCTCGTTCTGCTTCTTCACGCATGTGGAATATTTTTAAATTCAGAATAGAAAGGCGGTCAATTGCCCAAGCCGGTGTTTCGGTTGCGATAAAAGCGTCTTTTTTTGGTGTAATAGTTTTAAATTCTTCAAAAAAGAAATTATCAATTAATTCTACCAAATCAGTTCTGTCTTGATTTGATTTATCAATTTTTCGTTTTATTTTCAATGCTTCAACAGGATTTATTGAAGGTTCTCTTATTATATCTTCAAGATGCCATTGAACAGTATCAATCCAATTTTTTTTATATAAAAGAAAATCTAATGTGTTTTCCGTATAGGGATTTGAAAGATTTTTATTAATATCATCAGTAATATGATAATCAGAAATACTTTGTTCAAATATTTTGTTAAAATGATTGCTGTCAGTCATATAAGTTGTTTTTATTATTGTAAATGTAATTTTCAAAGTTAAGAAAAATAAATGAAGGTTTTAGTTTTGAAGTAAAATAATAACTTTGCATGAAATTAAATTTGATGATAATATGTTAAAACTCGGAAAAGTTGAAAAATTTTCATTCAGGTATGCAGTTTTGAAATTTTACGGAAAATTTGCCCATGATAAAATTTTTTACGAAAAGGTTAAGTATTACGGTCTTGAAAATATTCCTGAAGGTAAACCGATGTTGATTGCACCCAATCATCAAAATGCTTTAATGGAT
>JAOZQB010000222.1 GCA_029932445.1 Bacteroidales bacterium
ATATTTTGAACAATATATACTTCTTATTCCTACTAAACTTCATAATTCTTAAATCGTTAATCTTTGTTCTATATTCAAAAAACAGTTATAGAAACCAAAGTAACTGCAATGAAATTAAAGAGTTTTAACTTAATAATAAAAATAAACCGGATAATTATGAAGAAGCTAATTTTAATTGCAATTTTAATAAGCATAACACAAATCGGTTTTTCGCAAAAAAGTTATCGAAAAGAGATTAAAACATTTCAAAATACGATTAACAAAGAATACGCCGATACAACGGAAAGCCCTTTAACAAAAGAGGATTTGGCCGTATTTAAAAGTTTGGATTTTTATCCCGTAAAAAAGAAATATCGAGTTGTTGCCGGTTTTACACGAACCGAAAATGCCGAACCCTTTAAAATGAAAACTACTACCGACCGTGCTCCCGAATACGTTAAATACGGAGAAGTTACTTTCACCCTTAAAGGCAAAACAGTAAAAGTAAATATCTATCAAAGTATGCGTCTTCGTGATAAAGAAGAGTACAAAGATTATTTATTTTTACCGTTTACCGATTTAACTTCCGGAAAAACATCATACGGCGGCGGACGTTATGTTGATTTAAAAATCCCTAAAGGAAATACGATTATTATTGATTTTAACAAAGCATACAATCCGTATTGTGCTTATAATCACAAATATTCTTGCGTTGTTCCGCCTGCAGAAAATTTTATTGATGTTGAAATAAAAGCCGGTGTTAAATTGAAAAAATAAAAAGTTTTATGTAACAAAATCCGGTCTTTTTCGTTTTGCTTTTATATCAATAAAACCATCAAAATGAAAAAGATTATATTTGTTATTGCAATTCTTTTACCTGTAATCGGGTATTCTCAACAAAAGGAAATAAAAAAGCAAAGACGATTTCAACCGTTTATTACTCTAAATTATAATTTACAGAATATTAATTACATTTCAGATTATTCCTCTTATTACTTTCCGACATACAGAAACAGCAATTTTTTCGGTGCCGAATTCGGTTTCTTATTATTACCAAAAAATGAAAACGGTTTATTTTTCGAATATACGAATAAATTGGATGCGGAATTAGGGATTATGGGAATTTATTCTTTAGCCGGCAATGACAAAGGCAACAATATTGTTAACCAAACAATTACATCCGGGTTTTTCGGAACCTTAAATGTCGGAAAAACAATTTTTAAAAATGAGTATTCATCATTTATAACCGGTGTTTCAATCGGTGATAAATATGCTTCCGGAATCAGCGGAAATTATTTAATAACACCACAACAATATGAAGAATATGACGGTTTTCATCTTACACCCGGAATTTTCGGAAAATTTCAAACCAAAATAAGTAATCAATTCTCATTGTCCTTAAATTTGAACTTGTCGCAATCAGTTTTAAATTTTTGGGCATTTGCAGAAAACGGAAGTGATTTCAATTTTAAACATCCTTTATTTTTGGATTTTTCAGTAAAACTTCAACATCAATCCGGTGTTTATCTGTTTTTTGAAAATAACTATATGATACCTTACGGTAATAAACAATCATCTTTCAGAAACAGCATAGGAATCGGCTTTCAATTTTAATTCACATGTTTTTCCGCATGATAGGAGGAACGCACCAAAGGCGAGCTTTCAACATGTGTAAAACCCTTTGCAAGTGCAATTTCTGCCCATTTTTTAAACACATCGGGATGCACATATTCGATTACTTCGGCATGTTGCGGTGTAGGTTGCAGATATTGCCCGATAGTCAGCACTTTGCAACCTACGGCTCGTAAATCATCCATAAGCTCAACAACTTCATCAAAAGTCTCTCCCAGCCCGACCATTATTCCGGATTTTGAAATAACACCGGCATCCGACAGATATTTTATGACTTTTAAACTGGTTTCATATTTTGCACGACTTCTTATTTGAGGTGTTAAACGTTTTACGGTTTCCAAATTATGAGAAATGACTTCGGGACCGGCATCAATTACTTTCTGAATTAATGTTTTATCACCGTCAAAATCCGGAATTAATGTTTCAATCGTGGTATTCGGATTTATTTTTTTGATTTCCCGAACGGTTTCAGCCCAAATTCCGGCTCCTTTATCCGGTAAATCGTCTCTGTCAACCGAAGTTAATACACAGTGTTTTAAATTTAAAATTTTGACCGAACGAGCAACTTTTATCGGTTCATTTTTATCAACATTCAAGGGTTTTCCGGTTTTTACGGCACAAAACTTACAAGCACGCGTACAAATATCCCCGAGAATCATCAATGTTGCCGTCCCGTTGTCCCAACATTCCCCGAGATTCGGACATTTCCCGCTGGTGCAAATGGTATGCAAACCGTAATTCTTTATGACATTTTGAACATTCGCATATTTAGTGCTTTGCGGAAGTTTAATCTTTAACCAATCGGGTTTTCGGCGACTTGTTTGTTTGTTTTGTGATTGCATGTTGCAAATAAAAGCTATTTTTTTAAGATTTTGTACTTGAAATCTGATATTTTTGTTTTCTTTATTGAAATTTTATCTTTGTAAAAAAATCAATAATGATTATCGGTATCGGCGGATGCAGCAATTCAGGCAAATCAGAACTTGCCGAACAACTTAACAACTTTTACAATAAACAAAACGTGAAAGTATTATGTCAGGATGATTTTGTTAAAAGACGGGATTTTTTAACAACGATAAACGAACATGTTGATTGGGAATTACCTTCTACAATTTTTATTAATGACTTTATAAATACCGTAAAAGATGGCTCAAAAACCTATGATTTAGTTATTTGTGAAGGTTTATTTGCATTTTGGTTTGATGAGCTTAACAAATTGTACGACAAAAGAATATTTTTGGAACTTGACAAAAAAACCTTTATAGAGCGTAAAAGAAAAGACCTGCGTTGGGGAAAAGAACCGGATTGGTATATTGAACACATCAGACAAAGTTATTTGAAATACGGTTTGCCTAAAACTTCTGAAACCGGCATTTTATATCTTGATGCTTCGAAAGAAATTAATCTTAATGATGTGATAAGTTTTATTGACTTATAATTCTGAATTCAACTCGACGGTTTAATTTTCTTCCTGCTTCTGTTGCGTTATCGGCAATCGGTTTTGTACCGCCCAGGGCTTTGGTTTGAATTCGAGAGGCATTAATACCTTTCATGATCATATATTTTTTAACTGATTGAGCTCTTAATTGCGATAATTTCATTAATTGTTTTTCATAACCGGCTCTTGATTCTGTATGTCCGATGAGTTCAATTTTCATATTCGAATTTTTCTTCATCAATTTCACCAAACGGTTTAATTCTTCGTAAGATGAATGTAATAAAACAGCTTTTGTTGTATAAAAAAGGACATTTTTTAATACAATCGCTTCCTCTTTAATCAAAGGAGCCATCATTAAATTTTTCCTTACTTCTTTGTAATTGCTTACTTTTTTAAGATTCATCGTTTCATTTACGGCAAAATATCCGGTTTTAACGGCTCTGATATTATATTTTACGCCGTAGGGCAACACCACTTTATAAGAGCCGTCTTTCGGGTTGCTTCTTGCAATACCTTCCGCTTTACCTGTTTCGGAATTTTCGTAAATCACTTTTGCACTAATCGGTTTTTTTGTTTTTGAATCAAGCACTTTACCGTAAACCATTACAACCGGATCGGGTTTTTCGATATCACGAAGTTTGATTCTGAAAATATCTTCATTCCCGAAAGAAGTTTTAGAAGACACTAAATACGCATAATCGCCTTTCGCCGCAACCGTATAATAAACATCCCATTGATTTGAGTTAATTTTTTTGCCGAGATTTTTCGGCGTACTCCATTTTGTCCAAGTATTATCTAATCTTTTAGAAACAAAAATATCGGCATCACCATAACCGGGTTCCGTATTGGAATAAAAATATAAAGTTTTATTATCGGGCGCAATATACGGCGTACCTTCTCCCAAATAACTGTTCAAAACAGTGCCCATATTTTTGGGTTCGCTGTAGGTACCGTTAACTTGCAAAAAACTGACATACATATCTTTATCACCGTAGCTGTCATTTCTTTCAACAGACATTACCAACACTTTTCGGTTGGGTGAAAAAGCAAAACTTTCATAAATATCTTTATTGTAATAATTTTTAATTTTCACTTCTTTCGGAATTGTCCAACCGTTAGCCGTTCGGTATGATACTGAAATGCCCTGATCGTTTTTGTATGATCCGTCAGCATTATATAAAGTTTCCAAAAATAAGGTATTATTATCCGGCGTAACAGAAATTACTACATTATCTCCGGAATTATTTAAGGGTTTAAGTGCATGCTTTAATTTAGACCATTTCCCGTTCGATTGAAGTGTTGAATACCATATATCATATTTATTAATCGGCTTAATATTCAAGGGATGGTTTGCTCTTGCCACATATAATGTTTTGCCGTCGGGTGCAATAACGGGTGCAATCTCTGAATAGGGAGAATTAATATTCAAACCCATATTTTCTTTAGAATATTTTGAAATTTGATTGCTCAGCAAATTGATTTTCCTTTTTTCGGCTCTGACCAGAAAATAATCAGCTGCAACTTTAGTGTTTTTACCTGTAATTATTCCCGTGTAATAACCGG
>JAOZQB010000044.1 GCA_029932445.1 Bacteroidales bacterium
AAACACAACGTCTATATCCTGTTTTTATATAATCGACCGATTCAAATGAAAAGGGTCGTTGTACAATAATATCAAAATACTCAAAAAATGAATCAAAGTATTTATCCGCTTGAATAACTCCAAACTTTTCGACACCGTAATGATGAATTCGTATTAGGTCTTTCTTTGCTTCGTTACTTAATCTATATTTGGACATTAAGTAACGACTTTGATTGTTTTAAAATTTGTTCTTTAGTATTATCAGTAAATCCACTACTCTCAGATTTATCTAATTTAGCTCTAATAAAATCAACTTGAACTTGCTGTTTCCTAGCCTGTCTTATCAAATCATTAATTAGTTCACTTTTGCTAGTGTATTCTTCGTTATCCACTTGTGTCTTTAACCATTCATCATTTGGTTTCGTGAATGATATACTTTGTCTTGTCATAATATTTTGTATTATGATGCAAATATACACCACATTTGCATCATATACAAATTTTTCTGTATTGTTGGCAACATTTGTGTAAACTTAATATAACCATTTTTGTTACGTTTATTTCGATTATATTCGACACATTATAAACATCTAAATTACTTTTTAATATTATCAATTCCAAAAAAATTCATACTTAAGCCGTATTTCATACCGAATACTGTTTTATTCCTTAAACAAGCATATTTTTACTATTTTTATGCTCTGAATTCAAATAAAGAAAATGGATATTGATTTTAATAAAAACGAAGATTTTAATAAACTTGCTGTCTCTGAAATAAAACATCGTTTGGAAAAAATTTATCTCGGCGGCGGAAAAAAGAAAATAGAAAAGCATCATGCCAAAGGCAAAATGACGGCACGCGAACGTATCGACTATTTAATTGATAAAGGAACAAAATTAACGGAAATCGGTGCTTTTGCAGGTGAAGGCATGTATGATGCTTACGGCGGATGTCCGTCGGGAGGCGTTGTGGTTGTTTTGGGCTATGTCGAAAAACGCTTGTGCGTGATTGTTGCCAATGATGCTACGGTAAAAGCCGGTGCATGGTTTCCGATTACGGCAAAAAAGAATTTGCGAGCACAGGAAATTGCCATGGAAAACCACATTCCGATTATTTATTTGGTGGACAGTGCCGGCGTTTTTCTGCCGATGCAAGATGAAATTTTCCCGGACAAAGAACATTTCGGACGTATTTTCAGAAATAATGCAAAAATGTCGGCTGCCGGAATTGTTCAAATTTCTGCTATTATGGGAAGTTGTGTTGCCGGCGGTGCGTATTTGCCAATTATGTCGGATGAAGCCATTATCGTCAATAAAACAGGAAGTATTTTTCTTGCCGGTTCGTATTTGGTAAAATCTGCCGTAGGCGAAGAAATTGATAATGAGACACTCGGCGGAGCAACCACACAAACGGAAATATCAGGCATCTTGGATTATAAAGTTGAGACTGATAAAGAAGCTCTTGATTTAATTCGGCAATTAATTGATAAAACCTGCATTCACGAAAAAAAATGTTGCTTAGACAGAAAAAAATCACTTCCTCCTAAAAAAGACCCTAAAGAGATTTACGGTATTTTACCCGAAACAAGGGAAAAACCGTATGAAATGAGAGAAATTATCGAACGTATTACAGATAATTCCGAATTTACGGAATACAAACCAAGCTACGGGAAGACCATTGTTTGCGGATATGGTCGTATTGACGGCTGGCCTGTAGGTATTGTTGCAAACCAACGAACCATTCAAAAAACGGCAAAAGGAGAAATGCAATTCGGCGGCGTTATTTATTCCGATTCGGCAGATAAAGCAGCTCATTTTGTAATGAATTGCAATCAGAAAAAATTGCCGATTGTATTTTTTCACGATGTAACCGGATTTATGGTCGGAAGCCGTTCGGAGCAAGGCGGAATAATTAAAGACGGTGCAAAAATGGTAAATGCCGTTGCAAATTCAATTGTTCCGAAATTTTCGATTATAATCGGAAACTCATACGGAGCCGGGAATTATGCTATGAACGGCAAAGCTTATGACCCGCAACTGATTGTTGCCTGGCCTTCTGCTAAAATAGCCGTTATGAGCGGTGCGAGTGCCGCAAAAACTTTATTGCAAATTCAGGTAGCATCCTTAAAAGCCAAAGGTGAGAAAATTACAAAAGCAGCCGAAGAAAAAATCTTAAACGAAATTACGGAACGTTACGACAAACAAACAAGTCCTGTTTATGCCGCAAGCCGTTTGTGGGTTGATGCCGTAATCGATCCGCTTGAAACCCGAGGAATTATTTCAAAAGGCATTGAAGCTGCTTCGCACAATCCGATTACGAAAGATTATAAAACCGGAGTAATCAGAACATAAAAAAATCAGGATTCTCATTTTTGAAAATCCTGATTAAATTTATTCTCAAAAATTTTAAAATCTCAAACCCAAAGTAACTTTAATAAATTGCTTTGCATTTTTAACAGTTGCTGTCGGTTCGGTTTGATCACCCATAGGGTCATACGGAAAAACATTACCGGCATTATATAAATACATTGTTTCGTCAGATTGTGCATAAGAATATGAGAAATCAATAAACGAATGATCGCTTGCAAACCCGACACCTCCGGAATAAATTGATTTTGCTCCGTCAAAAAAATCGGTATTCCCTTTAAAAGGATTTGAATAAACAGCATAACCGCCACGTAACTTCATAAATCCGAAATTAAACTCTGCTCCTGCTCTTATACCGTGACTTGCCTGCAATAAATCTTTTGTTGTATAATTCTCGTTATCAAAAGAATAATCGGAATAATAATCAGGTCTCATTTTAGTTCGTGAATAGTCAACATATTCATAATCAATTGTAAAAGTCATAGGAACCGTAAAAAATTTACCGATTTGATGAGCATCAATAATAAATGCGGTTCCGAAATTGGCTCTGAAAGGTGTTTGTAATCGCCAAGTAAAAGCATTTGCCGTATCCGGTTCATAATCGTAATAACCGTTACTGTCGGCAACCGGATAATCAACATACATCGATGTTTGATAATCATCATTAAATTTATATCCTGTTGATGTATGTATGGCACCGCCCAATCTTAAAAATTTAAACGGCTGATAAATAAAACCGAATTTACCGTTAATTCCGCTGCCTTCCGAAACTAATGTTTGTTTATAATCCAATCGATTGGGATTAACCTGAATACTGTCTCCCGGACTATTTGCATCATCACTATATAAAATCGGAAAATTTGATTCTGAATAGACTGATTCTTCTTTGAAATTAACAGAAGTAAAGCCCAAACTCATTCCGAGATACAACTTATCGGCAATATTTCCGCCCAATGATAATACAAATTCACCGGAACCGCCTTTTGTCACAATTTCATTTCTTTGGTTTTCACCGTAGGTTCCGTCATCCGAAACAAATGACCAATATTCACCCGCAACATCATCATAATTAATGAGCCAACCGCGCCAAGCCAAATCTTCTCTGAAAGCACTGTATCTGTCAGAATTTGCATTATAAATAAAATAGTCTAAAATTGAACCGTTCGGATTATCTCCTGAAATAATTGTTTTTTTTCTGTAGTCATTGTATGAATTATATGCCACCCCGAAATTAATTGTTTTAAAGAGTCCGTTTAAAGGTATAACACCGACATAAGCAATATTAGAAACGGTAAAACCGTATTTATTTTCCGAACGTGAACTGCCGGCATAGCTTCCTTGTGAATTATTAATAATAAAATTCGGCGTAAAAGTAAATTGGGCACTTTTAAAGACAGCAATACCGGCAGGATTAATTGAAAAAGCAGACATATCAGCTCCTAATGCCGATAATGAATTACCCATAGCATCCGATTTTGCCGTTGTTGAATAAAATTGTTGACTGTAACGCAAAGCGTCTATATGATTTTGTGCGAATGAATAAGAAATACTTAATACTAGCACAAGAACGAAAATATATTTTTTTGAACTCATTTTTGTGTTTTTAGATTGATAAATGAAACCAATTATATTAAAATAATTGCGAGAAAAATATCAAGCCCCGAAGGGCTTGAATTTAATAATATTATCTTCTTCCTGATCGAGAAGAACTTGAAGAACTGCTGCTTGAACGACTTCCGCTCGAATGTGAACTTCCTGAAGAACGAGAACCGCTTGAATATGAACTTCCCGAAGAACGCGAACCGCTCGAATGTGAACTTCCCGAAGAACGCGAACCGCTGTTGTAGTTTGAACGTGAACTACTTGAACGACTTCCGCTGTTACTTGAAGATTTCGATCGTGAGCCGCTGTTATAATTCGAACGATTTCCTGTTGAACGTGAACCGGAATTATTATAAGTCCGTTTATTTCCGGAATTCTTACTGCTGTAGTTAGAACTGTTATTTGTTTTCGGTCTCGAATAAGTACTGTTATTATTCGTTCTTGAACGACTGTTATAATTTGAATTAGAACCGGAATTAGGTCTGTTATAATTTGAACGTGAATTATTTGTTCTTGTATTATAACTATTTGAATGATTGGTTCTTGAGTTTCCGGAATTACCGTAGGTATTATTATGTGTTCTGTTTGAAGAATTTCTGTTATAGGTATTACTTGTGCTGTTTGAACTTCTTCTTACGGTTGTATTATTTCCTGTATTTACTCTGCTATTCGAATTTCGTGAATCTACTCTTCCCGAATTATTTCCGGTATTCGTTCGGTTACCGGAATTTCGTGAATCAACTCTTCCTGAATTCGTTCCTGTATTAACTCTGTTATTCGAATTTCGTGAATCAACTCTTCCTGAATTATTTCCGGTATTCGTTCGATTACCTGAATTTCGTGAATCAACTCTTCCTGAATTTGTTCCGGTATTTACTCTGTTAACATCCGATCTTCTTACTGTTGTATTTCTGTCTGAAGATGTATTTCTTACAGCATCATTCCGTCCGGTTGTTCTTTTATTTACACCTGTTGTCGTACTTCCTGAAGAATGTCTGATTGCATCATTCCTTGTACCGCTTGTTCTTTCACCGGCATTTGTTCTGTAACGATTTCCGTGTGAATAATTATTATTATAATAACGATTTGAATTATAGGAATCATAATATCCGTAATTATAATAACCGCCGTAACCCCAATAATTATCATAATAACCGTCATAGTAACCGTTCCAATAACCATTATTATAACCGTTCCAATAACTTCCGTATCCCCAACTGTTATAATAATAAGGTCTGTAACCGGAATTCCAATATCCTCCGTAATACGGTCTGTATCTGTATCTCGGATAATAATATGAATAACCCGGATAATAATAACTGTTTCCCCATCCGCCGTACGAATAGTAATCATCGTAATAATCAGAAATTATATACGTTGAACCGTGAAATCGTCTTATTCTTGAAGAATAAGAAGGATAATCGCTATACACATAGACATCAACATCACTGTCTCCGTCATTTTCAATGACAACTGTATTGTTCTCATTATCATCGGTATAAACTGTAACATTATTTTCAGCTGAATTTTCATCAGCATAATTGTCATAAACATCTGCATCCGTATCATTTTCAACTACCGTTGTATTGTTTTTATCTTTAACAACAACCGTCGTTGTTTTTGAAGACGGATAAGCATCGTCATAATAATGCACGACTCGAGTTGTGGTACACGAACTCAAGATAAAAAGTGCCGATCCGATTAATAAAAGTAAGTTTTTCATTTTTTGTTCCTCCTATGTTTGATTTGTAATATTTTTCCGATTAATATATTCCAAAAATTATACCGGAGTTCTGAAATGATAATACAGCAAAGGGATACGTAAACTTTGCATTACATGAATTTAGTATAATCCAAGATGCAAAAAGTAAAGAACATCGAGTAAAAAGTATTACAAAGTTTACCTTTTTTGTTAATAAACTGTTAGTAATATTTTTTCATAAAAAAATCCCCTGTTTTTTTAAACAGAGGATTTTAAGCATTTATTATCAAAAATCACTATTTTTTATCATCATCTTTTCGTTCCGGTTTCGGTAATAATGCTTTTCGAGATAATTTTAATTTTTTTGTTCTCGAATCAATACCGATTAACTTCACTTCAATTTCCTGACCTTCTTTTAAAACATCTTCTACTTTATTTGTTCTTTCATAAGAAATTTCAGAAATATGCAATAAACCGTCTTTACCGGGAAGAATTTCAACAAATGCACCGAAATCAACAATTTTCTTTACTTTTCCCTGATATACCGTTCCTACTTCCGGAACTGCCGTAAGACCTTTAATATACTCTTTTGCATCTGAAATTGCATCTTGAGTCGGGCCCATTATGACAACATTTCCCAATCCGTCAATTTCTTCAATCGTAATCGTTGTTTGCGTATCTTTTTGAATTTGTTGAATCATCTTTCCTCCGGGACCGATAACCGTTCCTATCAAATCTCCGGGTATAAGGATTGATGTAATACCCGGTACATGAGATTTAAACTCAGCTCTGGGTTCAGAAATCGTTTCCAGCATTTTATTCAATATATGAGCTCTTCCTTCTTTTGCTTGCATTAACGCTTGTTTAAGAATCTCGTATGGCAAACCGTCTACTTTAATATCCATTTGACAAGCTGTAATTCCGTCCGTTGTTCCGGTAACTTTAAAGTCCATATCTCCCAAATGATCTTCATCACCTAAAATATCAGATAAAACAGCAAAATTGCCTTTATCATCCGTAATTAAGCCCATTGCAATACCTGAAACCGGTTTTTTAATTTGAATTCCGGTATCCATTAAAGCTAATGTACCTGCACAAACAGTCGCCATTGATGATGAACCGTTTGATTCCAAAATATCAGAAACAATTCTTATTGTATACGGATTATCTTCTTTTTCGGGAAGCATTCCGGCAAGTGCTCTGTGTGCCAAATGCCCGTGACCGATTTCACGTCTTCCGGTTCCTCTGTAAGGTCTTGCATCTCCGGTAGAAAACGGTAAAAAGTTATAATGCAATAAGAAATCGGATTTGCTTTGATCTAAAGGTCTGTCAATGGTTTGAACATCAAGCGGAGAACCAAGAGTTACAGATGATAACGATTGCGTTTCACCTCTTGTAAAAATAGCCGATCCGTGTGTTCCGGGTAAATAATCAATTTCGGACCAAATCGGTCTGATTTCATCTAATTTTCTTCCGTCAAGGCGAACTCTGTCATGTAAAACCATGTGTCTCACAACTTCTTTCTCTTCATCATGAAAATATTTATTAATCAGAGTCATGTTTATTTCCTCTTGTTCTTCTTCAGGAAAACTGTCAATAAATTCTTGTTTAATTTCTGAAAATTTTTCAGTTCGATCGTGTTTTGAAGAAGCGGATTTAGCTATTTTATATATTTTTTCACTGACAGAAGCTTTTAATTTTGCTCTTAATTCTTCGTCATCTTCTTGTTCGTGTTGATAGACTCTTTTTTCTGTTACACCTTTTTCTTCAGCCATTTCTAACTGAACTTTACAATGTTTTTTTATCTCTTCATGACCGAATTTCATTGCTTCCAGCATTTCTTCTTCTGAAATTTCTTTCATATCACCTTCAACCATCAAGATATTATCTATCGTTGCAGCAAGCATAATATCAATATCCGTATCTTTTAATTGTGAAAAAGTCGGGTTAATGATTAATTCTCCGTCAATTCTTCCGACTCGAACCTCAGATATCGGTCCTGCAAACGGAATATCACTTACTGCAAGAGCAGCAGAAGCAGCTAATCCGGCTAATGAATCGGGCATGACGTCTTTTTCTCTGTCTGCAGAAATTAATTCCACATTTACAAATGTATCTGCATGGTAATCAGAAGGAAACAATGGCCTTAACGCTCTGTCAATTAAACGAGCAACTAAAACTTCTTCATCAGAAGGTCTGGCTTCTCGTTTTCTGAAACCGCCGGGAAATCTTCCTGCGGCAGCAAATTTTTCTCTGTAATCTACTGAAAGCGGCATAAAGTCAACATTTTCTTTAGCTTCTTTTGAAGAAACAACTGTTGCTAAAAGCATTGTATCACCTTGTTTAACAATAACAGAACCATCCGCTTGTTTGGCTAATTTTCCGGTTTCTATTTCAACAATTCTGCCGTTTCCTATATCTATTTTTTTTGTAATAATATTCATTTTTATTCTTGTATTAATTTAATTTTTATGTCTTTGCCTTAGTCTGAAGACAAAATAATAAAAGAAAAAGGCATAAAAAAATATGCCTTTTTCTTTTAAGGAAGAATTACTTACGTAATCCGAGTTCTTTAATCAAATTACGATATCTTTCAATATCGTTAGTTTGTAAATATTTAAGTAATTTTTTTCTTTTTCCTACCAATTTAATTAACGCTCTTCTTGTATGATGATCTTTTTTATTTTTTTTAAGATGTTCATTTAAGTGCGTAATACGGTGGGAAAATAATGCCACTTGGCTTTCTACAGAACCTGTGTCATTATTAGACTTCCCGTACTTTTGAAAAATCTCTTGTTTTTTTTCTGCGTCTAAATACATAAGTTAATTTAATTTGTATTTGTAAATAATTTAAGCGCGCAAATATAATACTTTTTTTATAAAAATACATGAGATTAGTATAAAAAGTAAAAAGGTGTTAGTTTGTATAGTTAAAACGCTGCTGATTAGGATCTTACACAACTTTAAAGTTTTACATAAATGCCTTATTCTCAATTGCTTAACTTTTTCTCAGCAATTTTTTATTCCTTTTTTAGACCGGACTCATCCATCTTTTTCTAACAAAACGAATATTACATAAACGCCTGATTCAATTAATTTACTTTTAATACTTCCGTTAAAGGATTTTCATTATTGCTTACTGTATTTAAATAAGTTTCTTTTAATATCTTAGGAGAATTTTCAACCACATAACTTCTGTTCGTAATATTTAAAAAATCAATATCATTATAATCATTTCCCAAGCCGATTGTTTCAGACAAATTAATATTTAATACATTACAAAGAAATTTCAGAGAACTTCCTTTATTCACATCCGGCGGATAAATTTCCATCCAAACAGATTTATTATCTATGGGAGAACTTGCTCTGATAATACTAAAATCGGGGAATTCATTTTCAATAATATTTACAATTTTTTCATCGGGAGAAATAATAATAAAACGTGCAGCATCCGACAATTCATCATAATTTTTAAGCAAATGAATATCATTTTTATACAAAGAATTTAATCGATCAAAATCCGGATTTTCTTTTAAATATCGTTTATAATAATATTTATGACTCCGGGGAATTTTATTCCTGACCTGAAAATCAACCTTAAGTAAATCTAATTTTCGAGCAATTTTCTTAACTTTTTCGGAAGGGATAAAAAATGTTTTTAAAATTTCTTTTGTCTTAAAATTCATAATTCCTGCTCCGGCAGCAAAAATCAAATAATCAATCGGGAAATCATCAGGTATCACTTCATTTATACTGAATAATGAGCGTCCGGTAGCAATAATTCGGAAAATATTCTTATTTTCCAACTCTTGTAAAGTCAGCAAATCTTTCAATCCGACCTTTCTTTGATCGTTCAACAAAGTTCCGTCTAAATCAATTACAGCTGCTTTATACATCTAATTCATCTATATCAATATTCTTAATTTCTTCTTTTATATATTCATCAAAATCGTTATTTAATTGATTTAATTCTTCAATAAATTTTTCAATTGTTTCATCATCGAAACCTTTATCTTGCGCTGCTTCTTCCAGCGTTCCCCAAATAGCTTCTCCGCATACGATACAACGGATTCCGTTTTTTGACAAATAATTTACCGAAAACGGATAATTCTCAACCAATTCTTCAATTAAAATATTTCTTTCTATTCTTTCTTTTGCCATAAGTTAAATTTAGCCGTAAAAATATTAAAGATTTAATCAAAGCGAAAGCAATTATAAAAAATTGTTAATTTTATCGTTTTAAGTTAAACCGAATATTTTTATTTCGTAAAATGAATTTTGTAAAAATACACCTTATATTATATACACTCATTATTTTATTCACAACTGAACTAATTGTTGCACAATCGAAAGATATAACAGATGCCTATTTTGAAGCTGCTTTCTCGGGAAATTACGTAAAAGCAAAACAAATTCTGATAAATTTAAAAAAGAAATACCCACACTCACAAAAAACCTATTTGATTACAGCAAATTATTACGGAAATGCTTATGAAATTTCGGGCGGAAATGATAAATATTATTTGGTTTGTAAAAAATATGCCGACTACACAATAAATAGTTTAATTAAAAAAAAAGGCTTAAATAATGAAGATGTATTTCGAATAATTTCGGCAAAATCAATTTTGTTAAAAATCAACGTTCAAAAAAAAAATTATTTAAAAGTTGCTAAAAATATGCAATCCGTAATCAGGCATTTTGAATATGCAACAAAACACGAAAATGATGATGATAAAATGAAATTTATTTCAGGCATGTATCATTATTATGCGGAAACTGCCAAAGAAGATTATCCGATTATTTATCCGTTACTTTTATTTTATCCTTCCGGAGATAAAGATAAAGGATTGAAGTTATTAAAAGAATGTACGCATTCCGCAGATAAGAACATCAGTATCAGAAGTTTGCTTCAATTAGCATTAATTTATTACAGAGATGAAAAAAATATAACTGTTGCCGAAAATTATTTTAATGCTTTATTGAAAATTTATCCGAATAATTTAGTTTGGCAAACAGAATATTTTAAAGCGCTGAAAAAATATAATAAAACAAAAGAATGCACAATCAGACAAGGTATTATAGAACAAAAAATTAAGGAAAACTTATTATTAACGGAAGAACAAAAAAACTATTTTATAAAGAAAACAGAATTGTAATTTTCAGAAATTTAATTTTTCACATGCAACCTTTTTAATTTAACTAAAGTCTGGAATTTGAAAGCAAATGATTGATTTACGTCAGATAGTAAAAAAATGCAAAGCATACGACAAAAAAGCACAGAAAGAATTATACGATGTATATTCTCCGGTGTTATACGGAATATGCCTGCGTTACGGTAAATCAGAAGATGAAGCTGAAGATATGTTACAAGAGGGCTTCATAAAAATTCTGACTAAAATTAATGATTTTAAAGATAAAGGTTCTTTTGAAGGTTGGATGAAAAAGATTGTAGTAAATACAGCAATTTCACATTATCATAAAAATAAGAAATATAATGAATCTTATGATATTGATAATATTAATGAAGGCGAAACCGGAAGTTACCTATGGGGCAATGAAGATTTTACGAAAGAAGAATTAATGAATGTTATTGATGATTTGCCTGAAGGTTACCGAATAATTTTTAACCTGTATGCAATTGAGGGATTTAAACATAAAGAAATTGCAGAAAAATTAAACATCAGTCATAACACTTCAAAATCACAATATTTAAGAGCCAAAGAAAAAATAAGAGAAAAATTAGAAGTACTGTCAAAAATCAAAATACAGAATGTCAAATAAAGATAACATAGAAAATATTTTTAAAGACCGATTTGAGTCATTTAAACAAACTCCCGCGAGTTCAGTTTGGACAAAAATTGAACGGAAAATGCTTTTTAAACATTTCTTAAAATATAAAGTCTTAAGTTTTAATTTATGGAATGTAATTGCTGTTGTTGCAATTGCAAGTTCAGCAATTATATATCTAAATATAAATAAAACCGATAATACAGCAAATAAAAATTCGCTTGAGAATATAAGCGAAATAAACCTTGCAAATAAATCAGAGAAATCCGTAATTCTTAATTCAAATAAAAATTACGAACAATCTTCAAAAACAACAATAAAATATAAAAACAAAACAGATATAAAACATATTACAACGAATAACGAATCAGGAAATCAAATTTCGGACAAAGAAAGTATTGAAGTAAATCCGAACAAACTTTTGAAAGAAAACTATGTAAATTCAGAATCAATAAATGAGGAACAAATTACTGTGAAATTAGCCGAACCTCATTCAGAATTTTCAGTAAGTACCGAAAGTGCTTGTGAACCTGCCGCAATTTCATTTTTAAATACATCCGAAAATTGCGACTCGTATCATTGGGATTTCGGAAACGGAGAAACTTCATCTCAAAAAAATCCGACCTTTGTGTTTAGAACTGCCGGAACATTTAATGTTACACTCACCGTAACTTCCGGCAGATTTTCTGATTTGGAAACTAAGAAAATTACAATCTATTCAAAACCAAATGCTGATTTTGAAATTGCGGGAAAATCAAAAAATCTGTTTAAAAATGACGAAATTCAGTTTTCAAATAACAGCACAAGTTTCTCAAAATGTATTTGGAATTTCGGCGATAAAAAAACATCAAGCTATACAAATCCGTCGCATATATATGATTCGGAAGGAAATTTCAAAGTTTCATTAATTTGTATTTCAGATGAAAAATGTGCAGATACTGCATTTTTAAGTAATGTATTTATACAAAATCCGAAATACAAAATCAGTTTTCCGACCGCTTTCAGTCCGGATAAAAGCGGACAGAGTAATGAATATTGGATAAACTCTTCTAACCCGAATACAATTTTTCATCCGGTTATAAAAACAGAAGTATCAAATTATCGATTAAGAATTTATAATAAATATGGTGCTTTAGTATTTGAAAGCAACAATATTGATATCGGTTGGAACGGATTTTATAAAAATGCTCCCTCTCCGACCGGTGTATTTGTATGGGAATGTACGGGAAAATTTGAAAACGGAAAACTGTTTAAAGAAACCGGAAATGTAACCCTACTCTATTTAAGAAACCAATAATTTTCAATACCTGTTTTAAAAAGTCGTAAATTAATTTTTGCGGCTTTTTTTATCCTATATCACTTAATTTCTTCAAAATATCATACTGTAAAATCGTCATTTCCTTTCCTTGAATTGAAATAATTTTATCCGTTCTAAATTCGGATAAAATTCTTACCGCATTTTCCATCGACATGGAAGAAAGTTCTGCTAATTCTTTTCTGGTCATACCGATATTAAACTCTCTTGTTTTATAAATTTCATCAGTTAAATAGAGTAAAGTATCTGCTAATCTTCCTCTTAAATGTTTTCTGCTGATATCACTTATTTTTTTGTAAAAATAATTACCCGAATCACTGATTGTTTTTGTTAATTCAAACAAATAATCAGAATTTTTTTGAGCCAATCCGCGCAAATGATCGGAATTAATCATACAAACCATTGTATCATCCATTGCTGCAATTGAATATTTATATGTTTTATCACCAAACAATGTTTGTAAATCTATATATTCTCCGGCTTTTATTAACTTTAAAATTAAATTTTTCTTGCCTTCAATATATAATTTAACCATTCCTTTTGCCAGATACAAAGCATGAGTTGCATCAGTCCCTTGTTTGCAAACCGTTTCTCCTTTTTTAAAATTGATAATTGTACAATTGCTTTGAATTGAGTTTATATCCTTGTCACTTAACAGGTTTAAATACTTCCATTTATAAGGACATTGAAGACAACTTTGAGGTTTTGATATTTTGGCCATAATACTTTTTTTATGCAAATATAATAACATTTATCTTTTATCAGCACTTTTTTTGTTTTATAACAATGTTATTTATGCTGTGTAAAACACATATAAATATCCGGACAGTTTTATTTATATATATTTTTGCAAAGAAATAAAAGATCATTCAATATATAAAAAAGAACAAATGAAAAAACTTGTAATACTCGGTGCCGGAACAGGCGGAACAATCATGGCAAATAAAATGCGAAAAGTATTGGAACGTGATGAATGGGATATAACGATAATCGATCAATTTAAAACACATTATTATCAACCCGGATTTTTATTTATTCCTTTCGGAGTTTACACGAAAAATGATGTTATTAAACCGAAATCAGATTTTATTCCGATAGGCGTAAATTTTATTCAATCAGCAATTGATAAAGTTGACGCTAAAAACAATAAAGTCATTTTACAAGACGGTGAAGTATTAAATTACGATTATTTAATTATTTCGACAGGTGTAAAAATTGTTCCTGAAGAAACACCCGGATTAAAAGGCGAACTTTGGCATAAAAACGTTTTCGATTTTTACACCGTTGAAGGTGCAACAGCTTTGGGTGAATTTTTTAAAACATGGCAAGGCGGAGAATTGGTATTAAACATAGCAGACAACCCTATTAAATGTCCGGTTGCACCACTGGAATTCGTCATGTTTGCCGATGCATTTTTCATTGAAAGAGGAATACGCGATAAAGTCAATATCACTTTTGTTACACCTCTGGAAGGTGCTTTTACAAAACCCAGAGCATCAAAAGTTTTGGGCGGTATGTTAAAAGAAAAGAACATTAATGTTGTTCCTGATTTTTATCTTGAAAGTGTTGATAATGAGAAAAAAGTTATTCGTTCTTATGACGAAAAAGAAGTTCCTTTTGATTGTTTGATAACCATACCCGTACACATGGGTGACAGTATGATTGAAAGAAGCGGACTCGGTGATGATATGAATTTTGTTCTTACTGATAAATATTATTTAAATTCTACTAAGTTTGATAACATCTTTGTAATTGGTGATTCAGCCAACTTACCCACATCTAAAGCCGGTTCAGTGGTTCATTTTGCTGCTGAAGTTGTATATGAGAACTTACTTTGTGCTATTGAAGGAAGACCGTTTACGGCAAAATTTGACGGACATTCAAATTGCTATATCGAAACCGGTCACGGAAAAGGGGCACTTATTGATTTCAACTATGATACCGAGCCATTGCCCGGATCATTCCCGTTTCCCGGAATCGGTCCTTTCGGTTTATTAAAAGAAACTCGAATGAATCATTACGGAAAATTGATGTTTCGATGGATGTATTGGCACATTCTTCTGAAAGGAAAAGAAATGCCCATACCGTCGGAAATGTATATGGCAGGTAAAGAAGCATAGCAATCGTTTATTTAATCTTAAAGATAAAAATTATGTCAGAAAATAGTATACAAGAGCAAATAAATGATTTAAACCGTAAAACGGATATAATTCTTGAAGAAATGTTTGCTCAAAGAAACAGCCGAATTGAAAAAGAAGATTTGATAAAAGATATGTCCTTGGTCGGTAAAGATATGTTTGCTCATACGGTTACAGTATTAGATCATGCCGGAGTTGAACTTGACGGCGAAGCATTAACGGCTTTATTGATAAAACTTGTACGAAATATCGGAACATTTAACCAAATGATGGATACACTGGAAAGTGTAACTGACTTTATGAAAGATGCTTCCCCGATAATAAATCAAGTGGGGCTCGATACAATAGCAAAATTTGCCGAATTTGAACAAAAAGGTTATTTGGATTTCTTTAAAGAACTTATCAGCATCAGTGATAATATCGTAACACACTTTTCCGTAAAAGATGTCGGAGATTTAGCTGATAACATTGTCTCAATACTTGAAACGGTTAAAAACTTGACACAACCCGATATGATCGGAGCAATTAATAATGCCCTTACGGTTTTTAAAAGCATGGATACCGAAAATATTCCGGAATACTCAATGTGGAAAGCTTTCAGAACCATGCAAACACCCGAAATGAAAAAGAGTATCGGGTTTATGATTACTTTCTTAAAAAATCTTACGGTTTCAATAAACGAAAAAAAATAAATAAATTAATAACCACTTAAAAAAAAGAATTATGGCACAAAAAGAATATGCAGGAAAAATGATTGAATTGGATGATAACGGGTATTTTACAAATTCCGATGAATGGTCAAAAGAAATTGCAGCCGAAATGGCAAAAGAAAACGGAGAAGAACTTAGCGACAAACATTTTGAAGTTTTAGAATTTATCCGAAATAAAATTAAAGAAGGTTCAAGTTTGACTATTCGTTCCATCGGTAAATCAGGGATTACGGACATCAAAGGATTTTATAAATTATTTCCGGGTGCTCCTTTAAAAAAAGCAACCTTATATGCAGGTGTTTCAAAACCTTCAAGTTGCGTTTAATTAATTTTATTCATTAAAAAAACTAATATTATGGCAGACGAAGTAAAACATCCTTTAAAAAAGGTATTATTAATTTGTGCAAAAGGCAACTTAGAAGATGTACTTGCAACATTAGTTATGGCAAACGGTGCCGTTATGGAAGGTATTGAAACCAAAGTATTTTTTACATTTTTCGGATTAGACGGAATTACTAAAAAACGAATGAACAAATTACATACGGCAACCGTCGGAAATCCGGCAATGCGTATGCCCGGCGGTCTTCCGTTTCCTACTTGGTTAGGAGGAATACCCGGAGTTGAAGCAGGTGTATCGGCAATGATGAAAAAACAAATTGACGATTTGGATATTCCGAGAGTTGATGAATTTTTAGAAATGATTGATGCCGGCGGCGGTGAAATTTATGCCTGCAAATTAGCTGCGGATATGTTTAAATTAAAAAAAGAAGATTTGACAGATAAGGTAAAAGATATTATCACAATCGGTGAATTTTATGAAATGGCAGACGGATTACAAACTCAAATTATTTTTACTTAATCAGAATAATTCCGTGAAATTAATTAAGTCCTCATTCTTTGAGGACTTTTTTGTTTTACCTAACCCGTATTATTCATGAAAATTTTAAATTTAATATCTATCTTGCTGTTAAGCAAAT
>JAOZQB010000223.1 GCA_029932445.1 Bacteroidales bacterium
CTAATAATTCAAATGAATTTTGAGAATAGACAAAATTTATCGAGAAAATAAAAAATAATACTAAGCTCTTATGTATTTGCATATGATTATAAATAATTTCATATAAAATGCAGAAACATTGTTCAGGACTGTTTCTGCATTAATTATTATAAACCTTCTAACGATTAAATCTTATTCAGTGCTTCAAAATCCGATTTTAAAAACTTATTCGGTTTTTTCTTACCTTTAATTCTGTGATAATCAAAATAGAAAATATCTGCATTCGCAGCACTCAAAATCATTTTTGTAACAACGCTTCCTTTTATATTTCTTGAAGGTGCAACGATATGTAATACCAATATATCGTGGTTTTTACTGTCAACAGCTTCTTTAATTTCATCTTTTGTCACAAATTTGACATCACCGTCATACACTTGTTTAATTTTATCAATCGTGTTAACATCTTCTGCCATTTCATTTTTCAACAAGCACAAGGTTTTATTTTTGGTACTTAATTTACTTTTTCTGTAATGATTTATCAATACTTTATCTTCAACATGCGGATTATCTTTAAGCCATTGAACATGATTTTGCATAAATAATAATGCCAAACCCAATTTATAATAATAATTATCATAATCCACATCACTGTATGCAAGCGGAACGGTAATTATATCAGGCATTGTATTAATAGTGCCTCCGGGTTTTCCCAAAACCAGACTTAAAGAAGAAAACACGCCGAGTTCTTCCTGACCTTCAAAATGCGATTCGGTTTGAATAATCATAGATGCCGAAGAAACATTCTTTTTTTTCTTAAAATCATCTTTATTAATAAAATCATAATCGGTAATTTTCCAGTGTTTATTTGCAGCATCTTTAATGGCTCCGTTATACATCCCGAAAATATTATTATCGTAAACAAAATAAGTACGCGAATGTAAAAATGTATTTACCTGTTTCTCAGTAGGTAAAACCTGTTGAGCAGAACTTAGGACAGAAAAATAAGTTAATATAAAAACTAAAATAACAGCTTGTTTTTTCATGTGTATAAAATTTAGTAACTAATTAACATGCAGCTAATTAATTGTTTGAAAATATTTGCATAAATACTGCTCTAAGCACATGGAACGAATCTGCCTGCTGCAAGTAATGCAGATTCTCTTTATTCATGCTATTGTTGTGTCAAATTTCTTTGTCATGTGTGTTTCATAGGTATATTTTTTAAAGTTTAATTTTCAAACGTATTTGTTGTAAGAATAGTATTTATTTTTTCGGAAAATAAACCGGATATTTTTGATTGTATTTTCGTATGTATAAAAATTTAAGTTTCTTTTTTTTTCGATTGCTTAATTTGGAAAATTCTTCATATAATTCAGGGTCTTTTGATATAATAAGTTCCACGGATTTTACCGTAAAATTATATATCTTACCGGTTTCAAAATCCAACAAATATTGCATCATAACCGTTTTTGTCGAATAAGGATCATGATAATAATAATACGAATTATTATAACGGTAGGGATCATATTCCTGAATTGTTTTATTTGCCGTAAAATGACAAATACTTCCGAATACCGGAATTCTGTTAAATTCATCATTTACATTAATGTATAAAACGCCTTTATCGCTGAATCCCCATATTTTGCCGGCGGTAATCTTTTTTTGGATACCCAAGTTATCATATATTGTTATAAATTTATTTTCAAATAATCTGTCATAAAAATCAAAGGAATTATAATCAATGGTCGTTAAAATTTGAGATTTCGGTATCGGATTATTATTTTTCACCTGCTGAAAATTCAAAAATATACCGTCCGTAAATTTAAAAGCAGGTGTATATTTTACTTTATTCTTCGGTGTTTCCGTAATTTGAGAAAGTCCGACAGTAAAACTAAAAACAAAAAACATTGATAAAAACAGAAATCGCCTCATAGTAATAATATTAACGAAAAATAAGCGTGTTTTGTTATCTTAATTGAATCAAATAAATTATTCTTCTTCCTTCGGGTATTCAACACGTGTATGGTAAATATTTTTAAGTTTCGTTTTTAAGATTTTTTTAATTTTATTAATTTCCGCAAACGTAATATCCGCATTTATTAATAAATTTTGATTAATTTTTGATTGTACGATTTGTTCAACTAAATTCTCAATACTTTCTTCAGAATATTCATTTAATGCTCTGGAAGCTGCCTCAACCGAATCTACAATCATTACAATTGCTGTTTCTTTTGAATAAGGTAATTTTCCGTGATATTTAAATAAATTTTCATCAACTTCTTCGTCGGGGTGTAATTCTTTATATTTATGTAAGAAATACATAATTTTGCTTGCTCCGTGATGTGTCGGTATAAAATCAGCAACTTCGTGAGGCAAACCGTATTTAGCAGCAATTTTTATTCCGTCATCAACATGTTTTTTAATAATATGAACACTTTTTAAAGGATCAATTTTATCATGCGGATTTTCACTATGCTGGTTTTCAACGAAAAAAGAGGGGTTATTCATTTTCCCGACATCATGATACAGAGCTCCTGCACGAACTAGAAGTGCATTTGCTCCTATTTCTCGAGCTGCTTCTTCAGAAATATTTGCTACCTGAACTGTATGTTGAAAAGAACCTGGTGCCTTTTCTGAAAGCAATTTCAACAAAGGTCTGTTAGTGTCAGAAAGTTCAATCAATGTAACATCAGATAAAAAGCCGAATAATTTTTCAAATAAATAGATTAAGGGATATGCCATTAATACCAAAACACTGCTTACGGCAAACCAAATAATATTTGTTGTATCAATATTTGCAACGGTTCCTTCACGTACGACCGTGAATGTAAAATATAAAATTAAATAAGTTATGAAAACCAACAATGCCGTCCATAAAATTTGACTTCGCCGATATAAACGACTGACTCCCAAAATAGCAACAAAACCGGCAATAAACTGTATAAAAACATATTCAAAACCGTTTGCCGCAATGTAACCGATAATCATAATTGTTACCGTATGATGCAAAAATGCCGTCCGAGGTTTGTAAAATGTTGCCGTTATCAAGGGTAAAACAGTTACCGGAACCATGTAAATATTAGTATTATTACCGGCTGCCGCAGCTGCTGAACTAAGAATAAATAATAATGATAAGGTAATAAAATACAATAATTTACGATTGCTGTTAAAAATCGGTTTGTTATAAAAAAATAAATGCATAAATAAAATAGCAAGTATTGCTCCCGTTAAAATGAATTGTCCGAAAAAAACAATAAATTTATCCGTGTAAGAATTTCGATCGGACATATATTCTTTCTTCAATGATATTAATATTTGATATTTATCATCATTAATTAATTGTCCTTCGTAAATAATACGCTCGCCGGACTGAATCATACCTCTCACGGGAGATAAGTCATTAATTAATCGTTCTTTTGTTTTTTTAGTTATATCTGCATTGAAAATGACATTATATTTTATGTATTTAGTAAGGTTTAAATCCGGAATCGGAACAGGACTTTGCTCTTTATAATTTTGAAAATAATCAAAAATAATATTGTATGCTTGTTTTGATGAATAAAATTCATTGTATTCTTTCAAATCGGCAATATTATTTGTTAATACATATATTTTAGGACTGCCTTTTTCGGAATGAAAATCTGAAGGCAAGGGTTCAATAATTCCTTTTTGATAGATTATTTTAATCGTTTTATTAAAACCGGATACCAATGAATCTTTAAATAATTTAAATTTATTATTATTTTTTTCTTCTTCGGGAATATTTGAAAATAATGTTTCAAAATCTTTATTAACCTCATTTAAAACGGATTGCAAAATATCGGAATTTAAAATATAATACGGTTTAGCTGTTTTTAAGACACTGTCTTTTTCAAAATTAATTTTGGCATCTGTTTTATAAACCGGAAAATCAAATTCTGCTATCAAACTCCGATGTTTCCACGGTTCACCTTTTTGGAATTCATATTTAAATTTATTGCTGTGCGGCAGAATAAATACGGTAATCACGGCTGCAAGTACAAACATTATTATTTTATAAAAGAAATTAAGGCGTTTTTTTTGCATAAAAGCATAATTTATATAAGACAAAGCAAATGTATAATTATGCATCGAAAAACAGAAATAAAAATCATAAAACTCAAAAAAAGACTTACAATAATTTTATTTAAAATATTTTTATATAATTTTGCATAAGGAAGAATTATTCTTATTAACGAAACTAAAAAATCAAGATGGAAGAACCAATGACTGACGGAGCCAAGAAATTCAGAGAGAATGTTTTTACAAGTTCAGTGAGAGCAGGAAAAAGAACTTATTATTTTGATGTGAAAGAGACCAAAAACGGTGAAAAATACATTACCGTTACCGAAAGAAAACGCCGTTATAACGAAGACGGAAGCTACAAAGTTGAAAAACACAAAATTTTCCTTTATAAAGAAGATTTTGACAAATTTGCCGATGCTTTGGATGATGTGATTGAATTTGTAGAATCCGGTAAAATACCCGAAAAAACAGAATATTCCGATGAAACGGAAAAAACTGAACCGGAAGAAAATTATACGGATGTCAGTTTTGAAGATTTAGATACGGAAAAAACCGAATAGATAT
>JAOZQB010000224.1 GCA_029932445.1 Bacteroidales bacterium
CGTTCCGTTTTCAACAGGGACTTCCCTTTCAATCGTATAATCACAATTGGCATTGACAACGGTATAACCTCTTGTAGCATAGTTTACTTTTACTTTTCCGTTAACTAAGAATTGAACATTTTCGAGTTCGCTGTCAGATTTTATGCAAACTTTTGCTTTAACCGATTTTAAACTTGTTGAAGAAGTTGCATATTGAGGAGATAACCATGTAACTTGAGGAGGCGATTTACTCTTTTGATTACCGATAAATTCTCCGTTTTCCCATAATCCGGATTGCGTTGTGCCGTTTGTATAATAAGCTGTTCCTATTCCGTTGTAGGTTCCGTTTTTAAATTCTCCGACATATTTTGTTCCTGAGATGAATGAATAGGTTCCTTGGCCTTCATAAGTGCCGTTTTTAAATTCTCCTTCATAGACGTCCCCGGCTGCAAAAGTATAAGTCCCTCTGCCGCTGAAATAGCTGTTTCGAAATGTCCCGACATATTTATCTCCTTTCTTTGTAACGTAAGTTCCGAAACCGTTACTGCAATCTCCTGAAATACAGCCTGTTTTAATTTCGTTGCTCTTAATAAATTTATCATATTCCCATGTTCCTGTTTTGGTTGTTCCGTCGGTATAATACATGGTTCCTTCCCCGTGAAAGTAATTATTCAACAATTCTCCGATGTATTTTTGCCCGTTTTTATATAGAAAAATACCGTTTCCGGTTAATTTATCCATAACATAATCTCCGGTATAACTTTTATATTGAGATTCCGATTTATATTTATATACTCCGTAACCGTCCTTTTTATCATCTTTCCAATTTCCGGTATATTCGGCACCGGTTGCAAAATAATTTGTTCCTTGTCCGTTTCGCATATCATTTTTCCAGTAACCTTCATAGCGTTCTCCGGTATCCCATGTATAAATACCGTAACCGTTTGCGCAGTCTCCTGAAATACAACCGTAATTATTAGTACTTGTTCCGGTATATCGGTCATTTTCCCACAGACCTGCTTTAGTTGTTCCGTCGGTATAATAATTTGTTCCGTAGCCGTTTCTTAAATCATTGCTCCATTCTCCTTCATATCTTGCTCCCGTAGCAAAATAATTTGTTCCTTGTCCTTTTCTGCTGTTATTTGCCCAATTCCCGGTATATTTTTCACCTGTAGACCAAACATAGGTTCCGTAGCCGTCCGTACAATCTCCGAAAATGCAACCGGTAACTTCTCCTATTTTTCCTTGGTATACTCCATTTTTCCATACTCCGGTTTTACTAGTTCCGTCTTTCTTGAAATAAGTTCCTTCACCGTGTTGTTTATCATTCATCCATTGTCCGGTATGTTTTTCACCGTCTGTCCATATATATGTTCCGGAACCGTATCTCTTTCCGTTTTTAAATTCTCCGGTATATTTACCGCCTGTAGAAAATGTAAACGAACCGTTTCCGTTTTGTTTATAGTCTTTCCAATTTCCGATGTATTCATCACCGCTTTCCCAAACATATTTTCCGTATCCGTTTCCGCAATCACCATAGACACAACCGGTATTTTGTGAAAAAGAAGATGCATAAAAAAGGATAAATAATAAAATAAAGGATAATCGTTTCATAAGTGCACTTTTAAGTTTTTGAACAATTTATAAAAATACAAAAAACTGATATATTTTTCAGTAATTATACGATTATTTTTCTAAATTAAAAAAGTTTTTTTTTGATTTAAAAAGACTTAATTATTTTTATGTATTTAATATTTAGGAAATTAGGGAAGAAAAACGAATCTTTTATTATTTGACGAAAATTTTATCTGATTTTCATTTTAATATAATTGTCGAATTTATTATTAACGGAAATAATGATATCATAATCATTTGCTTTTAATAAATAATTGCGATTGAAGTTACAATATCGCATAAACTTGATTGTTTCTGTTTTATTAAGTCCTGTCAGTTCAGATACCAATTCAGGATTGTATTTTGATTCTATAATTGAATTTTCCAGGGCTTTCCGTTTTAATTCTTCGACTTTAATTTTTTGTTTATCGGCTTTTGTTTTATAATTAATCGGTATACCTATAGCTGTTGATGCAGTCAGAAGGGCTAATTCTTTCGGGTCAATAAATGTAAAAAACCATTTTTCAATACGTTCTTTTGTTTCGTCTTTTTCAATTTCAGAATGTGTAAATTCAAAAACAAAATCTTTCCAGCGTTCTTCAAAAACATTAACATTACCGATCTTATAAGTTTTTTCTTTCATTCTTATAATAATGATCTCTGCCGAATTTATATTTTTATCAATAAATGAGATATATTCTTTTTCAAAGCCCAATGCATTAATTCTCAGAATATCATCTTTCAAAACAGTCATATAGAAATAACCCAAGGAATCGCAGGTCGTAACTTTTGATTTTTTTAAATTAACAATTGTAGCAAATCGAATCGGTTTGTCTGTTTTTTCACTGATTACTCTGCCGGTTAATTCAAGAATATCAGAATTTTGAGAATGTATTTGTAATGAACCGGTTACAATAAAAAAAATGACAATAAGAAAATGTTTCAAAATAGAATATATTAATTAAAAACTCTGCAAAAATATATATTTGCTTCAAAATTGCAAAAGAAATGAACTTTCGGCAAATTATAAAGTTTGTTATCTTTGCATGCTTATTAAACGAAAATAAAAACAAAGAGTTACAAAAATAATTAATTATCCGGATTCGTTAATTATTTTTAAACATAAAGTATTTTACCATGTTAAAACAATATTTCTTAATTTTCACTATTATAATTTCCGGAAATATCCTTTACAGTCAAAATAATAATAGTGAACTAAATAATTTGAAGATATTATTTGAGAAATTAGAATATGCAAAAAATGATACTTCTCGAGATTCCGTGAATACTATAATTTCTTCGGATCTTAAAAATTTTATTTCGGATAATGATATTTCAGAACTTCAAGAAATTAAAAACTTATCTGTTTTGATTTCGGAAGATAAAAAGGTCAGTATTTTGACTTGGCCGATTTTATATTCTGATTTTACTTTTAAATTTTACGGATTTGTACGATATTATGAAAATGATTTCGGCAGATATACCGTTGAAAAATTAAAGGATAATTCCGAAAAAATCGTAAATCCCGAAAGGCAAATTCTGAATCCTGATAATTGGTACGGTGCTTTTTATTATAAAATGATTTATAAAAAGTATAAAAAGAACAAAATTTATGTTTTGTTGGGGTGGGACGGTAATAATGATATGACAAATAGAAAAATTATTGATGTTTTTTATTCGGACGAAAATGAAGAACCGACTTTCGGAAAAAATATTTTTAATTCGCAAGACGGGATAAAAAAACGATTAATTTTTGAGTATAAAGAAGGCATTTTCATGAATTTGCGCTATGATGAAAAAAAAGATATGATTATTTGGGATCATTTATCTCCTTCAAATCCAAATTTAAAAGGACATTATGAATATTACGGACCGGATTTAACTTTTGATGCTTTATTTTTTGAAAAAGGGATTTGGAATTATATTCCGGATGTTGATTTAAGTAAGTAGAAAATGCAAACAGAGAATAACGAAAAATATGAACTGTATAAATTTATTGCCGATAAAGGACAATCGCCTTTGCGTGTTGATAAATTTTTGACAGATCGTATTGAAAATATCTCCAGAACAAAAGTTCAAGCGGCTGCTGAACAAGGTTATTTATTTGTAAATGAGCAGGAAGTAAAATCAAATTACAAAGTAAAGCCCGATGATGTTGTCGTTATGAAAACCTATTACAAACCGGAAAAAATTGATTTAATTCCCCAAAATATTCCTTTAAATATCATTTTTGAAGATGATTATGTCTTAATTGTTAATAAACAGGCAGGTATGGTTGTACATCCGGCTTACGGAAACGAATCGGGAACATTGGTAAATGCTCTTCTGTATTATTTAAAAGAGTTACCTTTGTATAATACAGATGATGTAAGAGCAGGACTTGTTCATCGTTTAGATAAAAATACGTCCGGTGTCATGGTTATTGCAAAAACAGAAAATGCCTTAAGCAATTTATCAAAACAATTTTTTAACAGAACGACAAAGAAAATTTATAAGGCATTGGTATGGGGAGTTCCGAAAGAAGAGGAGGGAACCGTTACCGGAAATATCGGAAGAAGTTTGAAAGACCGAAAAAAAATGACTGTTTTTCCTGAGGGAGAATTCGGGAAACATGCTTTAACGCACTATAAAGTTAACAGAGATTTCAGTTATGTGAGTTTGCTGGATTGTGAATTGGAAACCGGCAGAACGCATCAAATACGGGTTCATTTAAAATATCTCGGACATCCTGTGTTCGGTGATGTTGAATACGGAGGAAATGAAATTTTAAGAGGTACGCGTTATACAAAATACAAACAATTTATTCAAAATTGCTTTAAATTAATGCCGGCACAAGCGCTTCATGCCGAAACTCTTGAAATTAATCATCCCGAAACCGGTGAACGCTTGAAATTTAAAGCTGAAATGCCTGAAAATTTTAAATTACTGATTGATAAATGGGAGCAATATATTGAAAATCG
>JAOZQB010000045.1 GCA_029932445.1 Bacteroidales bacterium
GCTAATAAAAAAAACCTGCAATTATAAAATTACAGGTTTTATTAATCTCCCGGTTTAGTTTTTTATTCTCCGTACATACTAATTATTTCTTCTTTATTTTTTCCGAGAATGTTAAATTCTTTTCCGATTTTTATAAATGCATTAATTGCTTTATCAAGATGTTCTTTTTCATGTGCTGCTGACAACTGAATTCTTATTCTGGCTTGACCTTTTGCTACAACGGGATAATAAAATCCGATAACATAAATCCCTTCATTGAGAAGTTTTGATGCAAAATCTTGAGATAATTTAGCATTGAAAAGCATTAAAGCAACAATGGCAGAATCAGAAGGTTTAATAACAAAACCGGCTTTTTCCATTTTTTCTCTGAAATATTCTGAATTGCCTATAACCTTATCCCTGAGCTCCGTAGATTCTGTAAGAACATTTAAAACTTCAAGTGCGGCACCGACAATAACCGGTGACAGTGAATTTGAAAATAAATAAGGACGCGAACGTTGACGAAGCATATCAATAATTTCTTTTTTACCGGTTGTGAAGCCGCCCATAGCTCCGCCCAGTGCTTTCCCGAGGGTGCTTGTGATAATGTCAACACGGTTCATTACATTATTATATTCATGAGTACCCCTTCCTGTTTTTCCGATAAATCCGGATGCATGACTGTCATCTACCATCACCATTGCATCATATTTTTCTGCCAGGTCACAAATGTAATCCAATTTGGCAATATCGCCGTCCATTGAAAAAACACCGTCGGTAACAATTATTCTGAATCGTTGAGCTTGAGCTACCTTAAGTTGAGTCTCAAGATCTTCCATATTGCTGTGAGTGTATCGATATCTGGCTGCTTTGCAGAGTCTTACGCCGTCAATAATGGAAGCATGATTCAATTCGTCCGAAATGATGGCATCTTCTTGGGTGAAAAGCGGTTCAAATACACCGCCGTTAGCATCAAAAGCTGCAGCATATAAAATGGTATCTTCCGTCCCGAAAAAGTCAGCAATTTTATGTTCCAATTCCTTATGAATATCCTGAGTTCCGCAAATAAAACGAACCGAAGACATTCCGTAACCGTGTGTATCCAATGCTTTTTTTGCCGCATTAATAACTTTTGGGTGTGACGAAAGACCGAGATAATTGTTAGCACAAAAATTTATCACCGTTTCACCCGTTGTAAGTGAAATTTCAGCTCCTTGAGCTGTTGTTATGATGCGTTCATTTTTGTATAAACCTGCCTCTTTAATTGAGTGCAATTCAGCAGTTAAATAATCTTTTATTTTACCGTACATGATATTTAATTTTTTTAAGGTTGATTTTCAAAATTAAGCAAAACTACATAAATTATTTTCATTAGAATTAAAAAACCTCTTCAACGGGATTGTTTAATAACATTTTATGTTACATTTGCACAAAAAATGTTATAAAGCATTGTTATAAAACAAAAAACAGATTATGTTAATAAAATGGGAAACAAAATTTGAAACAGGGATAAATCGTATAGATGAACAACATAAACAGCTTGTTGCTATTATGAATAAACTTCATGAAAACATCATAATCCAAAAAGACGGTTCATTAGTAAATGACTTATTAATGGATTTGAAAATATATACGATAGATCATTTTACTACTGAGGAAAAAATGTTGAAAAAATATAATTATCCTGCGGAAAAAGAACATATTGAGGAGCATCAAAAGTTTATAAATAAAGTATCGGAAAATTTATTTGATGTTTCTTCCGCAAATCTGGCAAAAGGCTATCGCTTGGTTGAATTTCTTAAAGATTGGATTACGGATCATGTCTTGATGCATGACATGGAATATGTTACACATTTTAAGAAACATCATACATTTTTAGCTGAAATTCAAACAGATATTTTATAATTCATCTTATTTAAAAAAAATCATTAAAAATTAACAATGATAATTAAAAGATAATGTAATTTTACCCTCTGAATTTTCGTTTAGGATAAAATGCGTAGTTTTTTTTTAATATTATTTATTTTTTCAGGAAGTTTTCTTTTTTCTCAAAAGAAATTTAATGCTATTTATTTTCTTGAGAAAATGAAAAAAGAAGGCGGCGGGATTTTAGAAGTAAGAATTTCCCCTGAAGGAGATACGACTTTTAATGTTCAAATGAGTCCCGTTGTAATTTTCCCTCCTCGCACATTCAGAAGCAAAAGAGAGCGAAAAAGATATTATCGATTGGTAAGGAATGTTAAAAAAGTATATCCTTATTCATTAATCATTAAGCGAATCTTTGTTGAATCGGAGTTTGTTTTAAGACATATGGAGAATAACAGAGAAAGAAAAAAATATATTAATGAAAAAGAAAAAGAACTTAAAAAAGAATTTGAAGGTGATATCCGAAATATGACTTATTCTCAAGGAAGAATTTTGATAAAATTAGTTGATCGGCAAACAAGCCATACAACTTATGAATTGGTAAAACATTTTAAAGGCAGTGTATCTGCTTTTTTTTGGCAAGGGATTGCGCGGATTTTTCAAACAAACTTAAAATATGAATACGACCCTGACGGAACCGATAAATGGATAGAAGAAATAGTGGCAAGAATAGAAAACGGACAACTTTGATGTTGTCCGTTTTTGTTTATTTGATACTATTTATACCTTATTAAAATGCTTTATTTTTAAGTAGGAATTTTGCCAATTCTTTACCTGCTTTTGCATAAGCTTCTTTAATACGTTCTCCTGTATCCCAACCGGCTCCGGAATTTCCGGGTGATTTCTTAATGTCAATTTTTGCCAAAACAGTATTAGGATCAGAAGTTTTAACAAATATAGCTTTGCAATTAATAGTTGCCGGGGCTGATGAAATTCCGATGTAATAACCGGGTTCGGTGAAATAAGTATGTAAAATCATGGTATATTCTGCATCTGTGCTGTTTTGTTCTGCAACAGCATCTTTTTTCATAATGTACTTATTAAAAAGCAATTCAAATTTAGGTTCAAATCGTTTTTCTCTGTCTTCCGTCCACATAGTTGCCCATTTGTCTCCGCGACCGGCTTCTTTATTATTATATTCTTCAGTTTTTTTAGCAAGATAATCTGCTTCGGAATATTTTCCGACTTTCATGTCATCATAGGTGTATTGTAAATTCAAATCTTTTACACCTTTTAGAAATTTCAGGTTTCCTTCAACTAATTTAATCCTTTGTGCTTGTATGTTTCCTGCTAAGAAAATTACAAATACTGCTAATAATACTTTTTTCATGTTTTTCATTTTAAGTGAATAATTTATTATTTGTTTATTAATTTGTTAATGAGTTTTTGAGTTCGGTCACCGCTCCAATTCGTTGCTCCTGTTTCTCTTACCATTATTTCACCTGTTTTTGAAATAATGAATGTAACGGGAATTGCATTTGATTGAAAAACAGCCGGTGATTTTGTGTCAGAAGTATAAATAGGAAAAGAATAATTTCGTTTGTTGACAAAATCCGTTGCTTTTGGCATCGGTTCATTTGTAACAAGTAAAAATTGAATGTCGGAATTATCTTTGTATTTATCATATAATTTTTGAATTTCCGGCATTTCGCCCACACAAGGCGGACACCAAGTGGCCCAAAAGTTCAGAAAAATAACTTTCCCTTTAAAATCTGCAAAATTTACCGATACATTTTCGGAATTTTTAAGTTGCCAATTATAACTATTTTCAGAAAGTTTAACAATATCTTTTGCAGACTTAACCGACGGCGGGATTATGTATGCTCTGATTCGATTAACAAAACCGCCTACTCCCAACCTTCCCGCAGGTGTTAACATAACAAGAATGAATATGATAAATATGACGTCCGTAATTTTTGACCACAAAGATTTTTTCTTATATTTTTCGATATAATTTTTGATGTTCATTTTTAAAATTTTGTCAAAGATAATAACATATCTTATTTTTTATTGTTAAATTATTAAAGAGCAATAAAAAAAGCCCGCAATAAAGTTTGCAGGCTTCTCGACGTTTGATTATGAGAAAATTATTTATCTTCAATATTTAGACTTTTAAGATACAAAAAGGTTTAATGTTATTGAACAGAGTTTATTTTTTTATTTTTTAATTTATTATTTTTGTTCTTTAATCTTTAAAATTTTAAATATGAAAACTGTTTTTAAACTCGGCATTTTGCTTTTTTCAATTTTGCTTTCTTTCGGAGCATGTAAAAAAGATTCTTTCAAAAGTATTAAAGATGTTAAATTAAAAGTTGATTTTACGACTCCGGTAAATGCGTCAAAAATTGACATGACAAAGCAAACTCCCGATAATTATTTTGTTGCTCTTAAAAGTGTTACACTTAAAGGAGATGAGGATACTCCCGATTTTGAGATTTTTAATGAAAGTGATTTAAGTTCTTCTTTTGTGTTTGATTTTTCCGATACCGAAACAACACATTCGTTAATGCAGGGAACAACAGTTCCGGACGGAAATTATTCTTCCGTAAAGATTGAAATTTATTATTTACAAATGAAATTAAATATTTCGGCAAGCAGCGGGATTGAACAGCGAAACATTCGTATTTATTTGTCAGATGATGCAGAAACAGAAAGCGGATTACATCAACCCGGAGATATGACACAAATTAATACAGCCGGTACGGAAGAAGGATGGATGTTGGGAAACGGACAAAGTCCCGATATGACACCGATTTCGCCTCGCTCTGCTGCTTATACCAATGATGAAGATGACGACGGCTTAGGTGACGGTAATATTTGGTTTGATTTTAACGGTAAACCCGGTAATAATTTCGGTCCTTTCGGTGATGCCGATTTTATGAATAACGCTCCGCATCCGGTTTATTCTGCAACAATTAATTTTGATTTAACAGATAACGGCGGTGAAAATATTATTATTGATTTTAATGTTAATAATTGCTGGCAATTTGAAGACAGAGATTTTACCGGTGCGTTTGGTGCAGGAGATCTTTCAGACACTCCTTACCCGACTAAATGGAATATGGCACTACCGATTATGAGTGTCACTTTGGAATAAATTTAAAAAAAAGAAATATGCGAACGAAAAAAGAGAAGTTTAATCACTTCTCTTTTTTGCTTCTTATATAATCATAAAAAGTAAATTTTAATCCGTTCTTATCATCCTTAAAAGTTTTAGAAATATTGTCAACTTCCCATATTGTGTAATCAATTTCAGGAAAGAAAGTATCGCCTTCAAATGATTTATGAACTCTTGTAAGATACATTTTGTCTGCAATCGGTAAAAATGATTTATAAATTTCGGCACCTCCGCAAATAAATATTTCATCTTCGTTTTTACATTCTTTTAGAGCATCTTCGATTGAATTTACTGTTGTTGCGCCTTCAAAAATCAATTTTTTTTGAGAACTTAAAATAATGTTTTTCCTTTTGGGTAAAGGTTTGAAAGGGAGTGATTCGTATGTTTTCCTACCCATAATAACGGGATGTCCGGAAGTCAATTTTTTAAAATGTTTTAAATCTTCGGAGATATGCCAAATTAAATCATTATCTTTTCCGATGACGTTATTTTCTGCAAGGGCAGCAATTATTGAAATGGTCATATTTAAACAGATATAGCACCTTTAATATGCGGATGCGGGTTGTAATTTTCAAGTTTAAAATCTTCATATTTAAAATCGATAACTTTTTTTATTGTCGGATTTAAAATCATTTTAGGGAGTTCTCTTGGTTTTCTGGAAACTTGTAATTTAACTTGTTCGATATGATTCGTATAAATGTGTGCATCGCCCAATGTATGAACAAAATCACCAAGTTCGTATCCGGTTTCTTGAGCAATCATCATTATCAACAAAGCATATGAAGCAATATTAAACGGGACACCGAGAAAAATATCGGCACTTCTTTGATAGAGTTGGCAGGATAATTTATTGTCGGCAACATAAAATTGAAATAAGATGTGGCAGGGCGGTAAATTCATTTTGTCTAAATCACCTACGTTCCAGGCACTTACAATATGTCTTCTGGAATTCGGATTTTCTTTCAGTTGCTTGATAACATTTGAAAGCTGATCAATATGTCCGTTGTTTTCTGTTGTCCATGAACGCCATTGATATCCGTAAATTCTTCCGAGTTCACCGTCAGGGTCTGCCCATTCGTTCCAAATTCGTACACCGTTTTCTTGCAGGTATTTTGTATTGGTTGAACCTTTTATAAACCAAAGTAATTCATGAATAATTGATTTTAGATGTGTTTTTTTTGTCGTAATGAGGGGAAAACCGTCTTGTAAATTAAATCGCATCTGATGCCCGAAAACACTGATGGTTCCGGTTCCCGTTCGATCTTCTTTTTTAACACCTTCATCAAGAACTCTGTTTAAAAGGTTTAAATATTGCTGCATAGATAAAAATTTAATTCACAAAAATATCAAATTTATCTTTGTAATCAGAAATACCGGAAGGATATTATTAATAAATTTCTTATCTCGTATTATTCATGAAAAATTTAAATTTAATATCTATCTTGCTGTTAAGCAAATATTTTTGTCAAAAAACAATAATCAAAATTTGGGTATAAAATTTTCACCAAAGGTACGTTTTTCTCATCCTGCCTCATCGTTGCAAGCCCTTTGCAGTATCAATATACAACAGCAGGACTTGTCGCCTTGATGCAGACTGAGAAAAATCGTATGAATAATACGGGTTATATATTCAGATACTTTTTTCAAAGGAAATTTTTCAGTACATTTGTTTTCTGTTTATTCTTAAAATTATGAGATTGAAATATACCGGTTTATTACGTTATTTTCTGTTTTCTTTGATTTTTATCTTTTCCGGCTTGTCAATTTATGCACAAAAAGGCAGTCCGTTTATTACCAATTATAAATTAAAAAATAAATATAAACTTCATAATTGGTTTATTATACAAGATAAGGATGAGATGATGTTCTTTGCAAATCAAAAAGGGATTTTAAGTTTTGACGGTTCTGATTGGGATATTATTGCAACACCGACAATGCCTTTAACAATGTACTCCGATACAACGGATCATAAAATTTATGCCGGATGTGTTAATGACATCGGTTACATAGAAAGAGATACAACCGGAAGCTACGTGTATATTTCAATTATAAACACTTCTGTAAATATCGGAAAGGTTATTGAAATATCTTCAACAGGAAAGAAACTTATTGTGTTGTCTGAAAATTTTATAACAATAATAAATACTGATGATTACAGTATTATTAAACAGATTTCGAATCGAAAGGAAATAGGATTTTTAAAAAACATTATTACTGTTTCAGATGATTTGTTTCTTGTTTCGGATGATAATGTTTTCTATAAATTAAAAGATGATTCACTCTATTATTTTAGGATAAAGAATAAGAAAAATATCGGAAAAATATTATTTGATTTTCCGATTAGTAAAACAAGGTCAATAATCGGAACGGATGCTAATAATCTTTATTTTTTCGGCGGAAAATCTGTTTGGAAATTTAATATTCAAGATCAAAAATATTTGGATGAAAGTATTTTAACGAATGCTGTTTTGTTGTCGGATAAAAGAATTGTATTGTCTACATTAATCGGGGGGATTTTAATTATTGATACTAAAACAAGAAAAACGATAAAAAATATTAATTATTCGTCGGGATTACCTGATAATGAAATTTTTGCAATCGGGAAAGATGATAATAACGGCTTGTGGCTGTCACACGGATTAGGAATAAGTCGTATAGATTTTTCGATTCCCGTTAAGTTTTATCAAACTTATCCGGGTATTGAAGGACGATTATTGTCTGTAATTAATAATAATAATACCATTTATGTCGGAACCAATAAGAATTTGTATTTTTTGGAAGAGCTGGATGCTTATAAACGTGCCCAACTTATTGAAGCAAAAATTTATACGGTTTCAAAAACATTAAAAAATAAGAAAGAATTAAAAGCAAAAGAAGATTCAAAGAAGAAAGGGTTATTTTCAGGTCTTCATAAAAAAATAAAAGAATTTGTTTCACCCGATAATACAATCAGTTTAGCCGAAAGCAAAAGAAACGCTTTAATTCGAAAACGAAAATTATTAGGATTGCAGTCTGTCAGTCATTCATATAAAAAAATTGAAGGATTAGAAGATCGATGTAAACTTTTAGTTCCTTACGGAGATAAACTTTTGGTAGGAGGAAATAACGGTCTTTATGAAGTTGCGGAAAATAAAGCAGAACGGATATTAGAAGATCAGTACATTAATAATATTATTCAGGCAAAAAGTAATCCTGACATGTTTTATGTTTGTACAAATAACGGATTGTTTTTATTGGAATTTATTGAAGATGATCGTATTATTACCGAAATTGAGGAATTAAAAAGCAAAAAAGTGAGCTCTGTATCGGAAAATGACACAGCTGTTTGGATCGGGACTGACGAAAATGTTTATTTGATTGATTTACGAACAAAAAGCATAGCAAGTTATGAAATAGATAATAAGTATGCCGAAGCTTCAACTGTACAAGAGTTCAATAATAATCTTTATGTTTTATTACCGTCGGAAGTTTTTTATTATAATGTGAAACAAGATCGTTTTGTTGTTTTGTTGTCCGGAAATTTTTCCTATATAAAAAATCAAAAAGATGTTTTATGGCTTAATAATAATGATAAATGGTATTCGGCGATACAACCGAAAGATTATGATCGAGCTAATAATATCTATTTGAATTTATTTCATGATATTGAATATATTTATGTTGATAAATTAAATGATACATGGGTAATTGATGATGATAATAATCTATATAAAATTAATAATCTGAATATTACCCTTTATAATCCGAAACAAAATGTGTTAATTAAAAATATAACAAATCAAAACGACAAGAAGTTTTCTTTAAATAATTTAACTTTAGCTTCGGATGAAAATTATCTTCGTATCAAGTTTTCTGCACCGTTCTTCTTGAAACAAGAAGCAACGGAATATCAATATTTTTTAGAGGGTTTAATGAAAACCCGATCCGTTTGGGGGAATAATCCTGACATTTCTTTTCCTTATATACCGCACGGCAATTATACATTACATGTAAAAGCTAAAAATATTCTGGGAAATATCAGTGAGGAAAAAAAGATTTCTTTTTCCGTGAAAGCTCCTTTTTGGGAGAAAGATTGGTTTTTAATCAGTTCTGCATTGACGTTTTTCTTATTAATAATTTTAATTATTAAATTAAGAGAAAGGAAACTTCAAAAGAATCAAAAAATATTGGAGCAAAAGATTCAAGAAAGAACAAAAACAATTGAAGAACAAAAAAATCAATTAGCACAAAAGAATAAAAGTATTAAAGAAAGTATCGTATATGCCGGACGAATACAAAAAGCTGTTATGCCTTCGGAAGAATTGATGGGTAAATTGTTTAATGATTATTTTGTTTATTTTAAACCGCGAGATATTGTAAGCGGAGATTTCTATTGGTTGAAAAAAATTGGCGATTATACGGTTTATGCCGTAGCAGATTGTACCGGACACGGTGTTCCGGGTGCGCTGTTGAGTATGTTGGGAATTTCGTTTCTGAATGAAATCGTGTCAAAAGCACGTTTCGATACTCCGGATGAAATCTTAAACCGATTAAGAAAAAAAATTAAAAAATCATTAAACCAATCAGGCAGTAATTTTGAATCAAAAGACGGAATGGATATTGCGCTTTGTATCATTGATCATGATTCTTTGCAGCTTCAATTTGCCGGTGCTTATAATCCGGTATATATCATTCGTAACGGAGAATTAACGGAAATAAAAGCAACACGAAATCCGATTGGTGCATTTATTAAAGAAAAACCGTTTGAATCAAATAATTTTAATCTGGAAAAAGATGATATATTATATACATTTTCTGACGGATATTCCGATCAATTCGGAAAAGATGAAAATCAAAAGTTTAATAAACGAAACTTTAAAAAACTTTTGACAAAAATTTATGATAAACCGATGTCGGAACAAAAAGAAATTCTTGATGATGTCCTTAAGAAATGGAAAGGTAATGCGGATCAAACGGATGATATTATTATTCTTGGTGTGAGGGTTTGATTTTTAATATTTTACAACCCTTAAAGTATCCATATTTAACCGAATCTTCAGCCAATCTCCCAAGGTCTTTGATTTTTTTCGGATATAGCTGTTGTAGGTTCCGTTTTTCCATTTAACCATAAATGTAGGAATCGTATCGTAGTTCCCCGAAGAATTTAATTCAATACTTTTTGCAAATGCAAACTTGTCAATTCGAGGATATTGAACGGCAAATTCTTTTTGTAATCTTTGCAAAGGTAAGGTATCTTGTTTAATACGAATCAATTGATTCTCCAAAAAATCAATTTTTGCATTTTTACTTGTAATAATGTTTTCCTGATTTTTATAAATCTCTTCTAATACGCCTATCCGTAATTTTTCCGGTAATTCTTTTTGCATATTATCAATTTTATTAACCAATGTTTCCGGATTGTTTTTTTCTTGATGAAAACTTAAAACAGTTGAATCTGTTACACGTATTGCAGAGCCTGTCTTTGATAAACCGTAGGCAGGTAATTTATCTTCTAAATCCTTGATTTCTGTGTTCGGAATACAGTAATGAGTTAAATAAATATCAATATTTGAAAGTGTATCTGAATAATTTGATTGCGTATAAATAATATCTGATTTGTATGATTTCAAATTTTCTTTAATAAAACTCTCGGCTCTGTGATTAAATTGAGATTCTTTGATAACATTCCAAAAAATTTGTGCACTCGGTAAAATAATAAGAATTATAAAAATAAAAATGTAAACACGAATTTTCTTTTCGCGTTTTGGGCTGACATAGTTCATTTTCGGAAATCGGAGATATTTTACGGCAATGAAAGTGGTAAGACTGATAAATACCGAATTGATAAAGAAAAGATACAAAGCACCCGTGAGAAAACTCAATTGCCAAGTTGCTATACCGTAACCGGCCGTACATAAGGGAGGCATTAATGCTGTAGCAATAGCAACACCGGGAATTACGTTTGATTTTTCATCCCCCGACACGGCAATAATCCCTGCCATTCCTCCGAATATACCGATGAAAACATCCAATAGAGTCGGTTGTGTCCGTGCTAATAATTCCGAAGAAGCTTCTTTTAAAGGACTGATTAAAAAGTAGATTGTAGATGCTGATATACTGACGATAACCGATATAAAAAAGAATTTTAAAGATTTTTTTAATGTTACCCAATCATTCGTACCTACGGAAAGTCCCAGACCGAGTATCGGTCCCATCAGCGGAGAAATAAGCATGGCGCCGATAACAACAGCTGTGGAATTAATATTTAAACCGAGAGATGCAATAAATACGGAAGCAATCAAAATCCAAATACCTCTTCCTTTAAATTCAATATCCTTTTGAATAAATTCAATGGTTTTTAATCTGTCCGTTCCTTCTCGAATACTGAAAATTTCTTTAAAAAATTTATAAAGAACTGAGATGAAATTGTCTTTATTATTTTGAGTGTTATTTTGAGAATCAGTATCCATAAATAATCAGTATTTATCAGAATATCAATGTGTTAATTTGCTCGACCGTAGGTCTCGGTTATCTCTCTTAAAAAACTTTTACGGGCTTCCGTTATATCTTCGGATTTAAAACGCCAAAGCCAATTGTTTTCAATTGTTCCGGGTGTATTCATTCGGTATTTTGAATCTAATTGCAACAAATCCTGTAATGGAGTGATTGCTGTGTTTGCAACTGAAGACCAAGCAAGTTTTATTAGGTCATGAGCAAAATTTTTATCTTCAAATTTAAAATATTTTTTTGAAAATTGCCTTTCATGTTCCGAATAATGATAAAACATCCCCATAGACGTATCATTATCATGTGTTCCGGTATATACGACTGAATTTTTTTTATAATTATGAGGTAAAAACAGGTTTTCGGCATCAGAATTAAAAGCAAATTGTAAAATATTCATTCCCGGTAAATTGTATTTATCGCGAAGAGCTTCAACATCTTTTGTTACAAAACCCAAATCTTCGGCAATAATATTCGGTTTGTTTTTGAAAATCAGTTCAAAAAAATCAGTTTCAGGTCCGGATAACCATTCTCCGTGTTCAGCAGTTTCATTTCCGAAAGGAACAGCCCAAAATTCTGACAACCCTCTGAAGTGGTCAATGCGAACAATGTCAAACATTCTGAAATTCATGTTAATACGTTCTCTCCACCAACGATAATTGTCATTCTTTTGTTGAAGCCAGTTATAAACCGGATTTCCCCAAAGTTGTCCCGTAGGGCTGAAATAATCCGGCGGAACACCGGCAACTTTTATCGGTGCTAAATCTTCATTTACCATAAAATTTTCTGAATGCATCCAAACATCAACACTATCGGGAGCAACATAAAGAGGGATATCACCGATAATTTTAATGCCTTTTTCATTGGCATATCTTTTTAATCGATACCATTGTTCAAAGAAAAAATATTGAATGACTTCATACACTTCAATTTCTTGTTTTAATAATTCTTTATATTTTTTCAGTGTATCCGGGTTTCTGAATTTTATACCGTCTTCAAAAAGCCAATACGGTTTTTCGTCATGTAATGCTTTTAAACTGATAAAAAATGCATAATCAAATAACCAATATTGGTTTTCTTTTTTAAACTGTTCAAATTCGGATTTGTCACCGGCGGAATTTAAAAAATCGGCAGCTAATTTTTTCAGTAAACTTATTTTAGTTTCTTTAAGGGAATCAAAATTAATATCAGAAATTGTATGTTCTTTTTGTTTTAAGCATTTAACAGGTAATGCTTGTAGATCAATCATTAAAGGATTTCCGGCAAAAGCGGAAAAAGAAGAATAAGGTGAATTTCCGAATCCTGTATGCCCAAGCGGTAAAATTTGCCAATAACTTTGTTTCGTTTCGTGCAAAAAATCCGTAAAACGGTATGCTTCTTCTCCCAATGTTCCGATGCCGTATTTTCCGGCTAAGGAAGTTATGTGTAATAAAATGCCGCTTTTCCGTTCTTCCATTTTTATTTCCTTCCTGATAAATTTTTCGGAATTCGTCCCATTTTTACGGTTTCTGATCGAAGTCTTCGCCCGACTATTTTTTCAACGGTATTTCCGATTTCTAATATTTTATCAATATCAATTCCTGTTTCAATACCCATTTCATCCAGCATAACGAGTAAGTCTTCCGTAGACACCAAACCAACGGAATTCGGATCTTTGTAATAATATTTTCCGGTTCCGGAAACGGGAACACCGTCAACAAAATTAGCCGGTTGTCCCCCGATGCCTCCGATGGTGGATTCAAAACGTGTAACTCCGGCTTGTAAAGCTGCCAGAACATTGGCTAAACCCCAACCTCTTGTTGTATGAAAATGTGCAAGATGCAAGGATGTATCGGGAAGCGCATCCAAAAGCATTGAATAATATTTATAAACTCTGTCGGGTGATGCGGAACCGTCATGATCGGCATGTTCAATATCATCGGCACCGATATCCAACCATCTTTTGGTAAATATAACGGCATCTTTCATTTCGGTTGGACCTTCAATCGGACATCCCCAAATGGTACTTACCGTTCCGTTAACTTTGATGCCGGCATCATGTGCTTTTTTAATATATTCTTCACTCATCTTCCAATAGTCATCATGTGATAAACCGGAGTTTTTATATTGATGAGATTCACTGGTAGAAACCATCAGTAAAATTCTGTCGGGTCCCCAACCTTCTTTTTTAGCTTGAATTGCTCTTTCGATGGCACGTTCTCTGATTGTAACGGCTGTTATTTCTACATCATCAAGTTTATCTTTTAATTTCTTGCTGTTCCGGATGCTTTTCATTAAATTATCAGCATCTTTAAATTGCGGCATCCCTTTGGGATTTCCGAAGTTCGTGACTTCAATTTTTTTAAATCCAGCAAGAATAAGTTGTTCCGATAACCAAAGTTTTGCTTCGGTATCGATAAACTTTTCTTCATGTTGAAACCCGTCTCTGACGGTAATATCTCCTAATTCTACTTTTTTGGGATATTGCATGGTATTATTATATTTGTTATTAATTTTACAGTATTGAATTAACAAAGATAGTATTTTTTTGTAATCAGAATGTGTCTCTTTTATGCATGATTTAAAACTTTCTGTTTCAGAAGTCAATCAAATTTATAAAGAATTAAATTCGGTATCCGGCTTTGATTTCAGTAATTATGCTTTTTCATTTAAAATGAGGAAAATAATTTTATTGATGCATAGTCTGAAAATTTTAAATATAGAGGATTTTATTTTTCGTTTACAAAATTCACAACACACCGTTTCGGAATTTGTTAAATCGATGTTTGTCTCTTATTCCGAAATGTTTCGAGATGCCGAAATGTGGAATTATTTGCAAGAAAAGATTTTTTCAAAATTACTTTTAAAGAAAGAAGTAAAAATCCACATTCCGTATTGTGTAACAGGTGAAGAGTTATATTCGTTGATGTTTTTTTCGGGATTGTACAAATCAACCCATATTTCTATTTTAGTTTCACATCCGCTTTCCGAAAATGAAGAACTCATTAAAAATCGTATTTTTACACAGAAAGATTTAAAAGCATGTCAAAAGAATATAGAAATTCTTGATTTTGTTAAAAATACAGAAGATGTTTTTGCAGGACATACGAATCAGATGAGAGTTAATCATATTTATCGAGGAGAATTAAACTTTGAATATTGTAATGTTTTAAATCAACAACATATTGCAGAATTTGATTTGGTTTTATTTCGAAACAGATTAATATATTACAATGACGATTTGCAAACCGAGGTTCTGAGAAAAATAAGCGGAAGCATGAATAAAGGCGGATTACTTATAATCGGTGAAAAAGAAACTTTAGGACAAATGTCCGGAAAATATAAAAACCTAAAGTCAAATTTATCCGTATATAAAAAGAGAATTTTTTAATGCAACAAAGATATATCATCATAGGCGGTTCTGCCGGCAGTTTTAAAATTGTTACGGAAATTTTGGAAGCAATTCCGAAACACTTTCCGTTTGCTGTTATCTTAATTTTACATCGTTTAAAACATATTAAAGAGGGTTTTACCGATGCATTAAGAATTAAATCTCTATTACCTGTTTCAGAACCCTTTGATAAAGAAAAAATTATTCCCGGCAGAGTGTATATTGCTCCGGCAAATTATCATTTGTATATAGAACCGAATAATACATTTGCACTTTCTGCGGAAGAAGTTGTAAATCATTCCAGACCGTCAATTGATGTGACACTTAGTTCCGCAGCATTTTCCTTAAAAGAAAAAATGACGGGAATTGTATTGTCGGGTGCTAATAACGACGGGGCTGCCGGATTAAGAGATGTGATTAATTACGGCGGTACGGCAATTGTTCAAGATCCTGAAGACGCAGCTGTTCCTACCATGCCTGAAGCAGCTTTAAAACTTTCGGGAACGAAAAATGTTTTATCTTCGCAGGAAATTATTGAATATATTAAAAATCTAAATTTCGAATTGTAATGTCTAAAAATCTTGTCCGAAAAATAGTTGCGACTGTGTTTTTTATTTTATCTGTATTCCTTATATGGCAATTATTTATCGTAAATCCTGAATATCAGAATAATAATAAAATGACAATCAAATTCGGAGCATTGTTCTTGTCGAATTTATTTTTATTTGTTCTGACATATACGTTTCAAACAGAAAAAATAATTGAAAAAGAAAAAAAAATCGTTAAACAAAAAGAAAAAAACTTTGATGATATTGAAGAAGAAAAAGTGAGTGATACGGAATTGAAAATTAAAAGAATTATTTCAGACTCGGAAAATGTTTCATCGGACAAAAATTTCTATGAAGAGTTGTTAAAGATTTTTTCAAAGGAATTTTATATTGTTCAGGGGCTGTTTTATGTTAAGGGAAAAGATAAATTTAAAATGTCGGCAAGTTATGCGATATACGGAAATAAAAAGATTAATGAATTTTCGGAAGGACAAGGAATTCCCGGGCAGGTTGCTAAGGATATGAAAATAAAGATAATTACGGATATCCCTGAAGATTATATTAATGTTGTTTCCGGATTGGGTGCTTGCTCTCCTCAAAATCTTCTTTTTATCCCGATTGTGTCAGCGAATGAAACGATTGCTTTGATAGAAGTTACGGCATTTGATAAGTTCCCGAATGATTTGGAATTATATTATAGTGAATTAAATTCTGCACTGGTAAAAAACATGAAACACCTATTATAAAAGCATAACAACCAAGGGGGTGACTATTGCACGAACATACTTTTGCAGAATAAAAATAAGCCGGCATGCGGGTGTTCCCTGCCTACCGGCAGGCAGGCCATGTGACCTTTGAAAATTA
>JAOZQB010000046.1:0-4683 GCA_029932445.1 Bacteroidales bacterium
TTTGAAAATAGATTAAAGTCGAATCAAAATCTGACTCTAATTTTTGCATTTCAGAAAATAGTTTCGGGTCTTCACTTAAATAAATGTTTTTGATTTTTGCATAATCTGAATTTATTTTCATAAATAAACTGACACAGGAGTTATATGAATCACTGCTTTTATTGTAAAAGTTAACAATTTTCACAACATTTTTTTCATAATCTTCAATATCTTCAATTTGAGAATCAATATAACTGTTTATATCTTCAATCTGTAATTTTTTACCTTTAGGAATAATCGGTGCATTTTTATAATAAGAACGATTTTTTCCTTTTTCGTTTTTCATGTATAATTTTGCCAGATTAAAATATAATTTCGCATTGTAAATAAAAAGTTTTGTGTAAATAAATTCTTTATAAGGATTATAACTTTTTGCCCACTCTTTTGCAATGATTCCGAGTTGAAAATAGGTATTGGCAAAACCGGGATCTTGTCTTTGATAAGCTAATAAAAGGGTATAAGCTTCATCTTTATTTCCGCTTAAAACAGATTTATAAACAGCATCATATTTTAAACGTTCGGCAGATAAAGTTACACTGCTTGTTAACAAAATAATAAGAGTGATTATAATGGTGTTTGTTCTCATAATACTTTTCTAATTATGATTTTATATCAATAACTTTTAATTCAACACGTCTGTTTTTTGCTCTGTTTTCTTCCGTATCAGCAGGCAAAAAGGCAGGTTTGCTTTCTCCGTATCCTTTCGATACAATTTTATCTTTCGGAATACCTTTGTCAAATAAAAATTCTTTAACGGAAGCAGCTCTTCTTTTTGATAATTTAAAATTATATGAACCGGAACCGACATCATCCGTATGTGCAGAAATCTCAATTTTCATTTGAGGATTCGTTTGCATTAAATCAACTAAACGATTTAATTCCGTAAATGAACTTTTATTTAAGTCTGCTGAATTTGTTTCGAAACGAATATCGTTGAGTTTAATTTTCGTGTTCTTTTTAAGCGGTTGAAGTTTAGCATTTAAGCTGTAGTCGGCATCTTCATCTACTAAATTTACGGTTGTATTATAAAATGCATAGCCTTTAGGTTTCACACTTATTTCATACTGTGTCCCGTCACGTAGTTTAAGTTTTAATTTCCCGTCTTTTCCGGTTTTAATTTTTTTAATGATTTTTTCGTTGGTCGAAAGATTTGTTATTTCAACTAATGCTTCAACACCTTCTCCGGTCTCTTGATTGGATAAATTTATTTCATAATCAACTTTTTTTACTTGAAGCTCTATATCCCTCTCAAATTCACTGAATTGAACAACACCGCTTAAATTTAAATCAAAAGAACTTCCTTTAAAGTGTTTATGTTTAACACCGATATTATATTCTTTACCGATTGATAAATTTAAATTAAATCGGCCTTTCCCTAAACTCGTTACGAGAATGTCCTCTTCACTGCCGGAAATTTTATCAAAAACAGTAATTTGTGCAGGAATAGGTTCGTAAATTTCGGTATCATAAACATTCAGAATTAAATTGACGTTTTTGAATAAATTAATATTCTTTTGAATTTCTTGAAACTTTGTAATCTTTCTTGCATCGAAATAGAAAAAGAAGTGAGAAAATTTTTTATTAAAGACTTCAATACGGTATTTTTTCCCTTTTTGGAGAAAAAGGCTGTATTTTCCGGTTTTTTCATTCGTTGTTATTTTTGACAATATTTCAGATGTATTCGGATCAATGATGTTAATATTTGCTTTTAAAGGCTTCCCGGATTTCAAGTCAGTTACATATCCGAAAAAATGTGTTGTTTTCTCAGGCCGGTAACCCAAAGGCAATTTAGATATTACGATTTTTTCATCTTTTGCATTTTTCTTTTTACTTTTAATTTGATAATATAAAGAATCCCCGGAAAAGGGAATGCTCGGATAAGCTTCATCTTGTGTATTATTAACAGTATCAATTAAAATCGGAGCTAACCAGGCATTTTTAGTGATTTTCTTAGCATAATATAAATCAATACCCGTTTTTTTATTACCTCTTACTGACATGAAGTACAGTGTCTTCCCGTCCGCAGCCATTCTGGGAGCTCTGTCACATACTAAATTAATGGGTTCAGGCAAAGCTTTCGGATTTTCCCATGCAGTATCGTTTTTCTCGGATACGTATATTTTATAACATTCATAATCTTCAAATTCTTTATCTTCAAATCGTCGGGCAAAATATAAAAATTTTTCGTCATAGCTTATAAACGGGTCTGTATCATCACCGTATCCGTTAATCGGTTTTTTCATTTTAACGGGAGAAGACCAAACTCCCTTTATTTTTTTTGTATAATAAATATCAAAACTTGCATTTCTGTCATCTTCTAACATACTGAAATAAATAACAGTTGCATCCGAATTATATGTAGGAGCATCAATATACCAACCCAAAGAATCATAGACATTAACAGCATCAATCGGAATTGGATTTGACCAAGTTCCGTCTGCTTGTTTCTTGCTTTCTTCCATGCGCCGATATTGTTTTGTCTGACGGATAAAAACAACACTTTTTCCGTCGTAACTGACATAAGGAGCAATTGTTCTTTTATCTTCAGAATTCAGCGGCTCAGGAAGAATTTCTGTTTTTTGAGCTGTTCCTATAAATGAAAAAAACACAAAAAATATAACAATACTATTTATTTTTGTAAAAATATTAATTCTCATAAAAAAATATTTATCATACAAATATACAAAAGATGATTCATTCAATTAATATTTTTTTGATATTTGCATTCAAAATTTACATTTGTATCAAATTTAGAGACTTTAAAAATGGGAAAAACATTCGTTGAGAAGGTATTAAATGCCGATACAGGGGCAATTGTGTTTAAAAAACCTGATATTATTCTGACTCATGATAATACATCAAGTATAAAAAAAACATTTGATAAAATGGGCGGAACAAAAGTTTCCGACCCGAATCAATTGTTAATTGTTTTAGATCACAATGCACCCCCTACAACAGCAGCACTTGCAACGCAATATCAAACAATAAGAGAAATTGTAAAAGAGCAGGGAATAAAAAAATTCTATGATGCAGGTAAAGGAATTTGTCATCAAATTATGTCGTATCATGCAGAACCTAAGATGATTATTGTCGGCAGTGACAGCCATACATGTACCGCCGGAGCTTTTAATGCGCTGGCAGCGGGAATTGATCGAACGGAAGCTGCCGGACTTTGGAAACGCGGAGAAACATGGTTTCGTGTCCCCGAAAGTCTAAAAATTACGCTGAAAGGAAAACTTAGAAAAGGCGTGTTTGCAAAAGATATTTCTTTGTGGATTATCGGTATGATCGGTTCGGACGGTGCGAATTATATGTCGATTGAATATCATGGTGACGGTGTTAAAACACTCGGAATTTCCGAACGCATGACATTAGCGAATTTAGCTTCTGAAATGGGTGCAAAAAATGCGGTTTTTCCTCCGGATGAAATATTGGCAAAATTTTACGGTAAAGAAAAAGTTGACGGTATTTGGGCTGATGAAGATGCAAATTATGCAAAAGAAATTGAAATTAATTTGGATGAATTATTTCCGGTTGTAGCTGCTCCGCATCATGTGGATAATGTAAAAGCCCTTGCGGAAGTTGCCGGAACACCTTTAAATCAGGGGTTTATCGGAACCTGCACCAACGGACGAATTGAAGATTTACGACAAGCTGCTGATATTTTAAAAAATAAAAAAATAGCTGAGGGTTTTCAGCTTTTAATAACACCGGCATCACAAAAAATATATCTTCAGGCAATGAAAGTAGGTTTGATAGAAATTTTTTTGGAAGCCGGAGCAAATGTTTTATCTGCCTCTTGCGGACCTTGTTTGGGAACGGGGCAGGGTATTCCTGCTGACGGATTTAATGTTATTTCTACGGCAAATCGGAACTTCCTCGGTCGAATGGGAAATAAAAATGCAAGTATTTATTTGGCATCACCGGCTAATGTTGCAATGTCGGCAATAAAAGGAGAAATTGCCGCTGCTTATGAAATTAATCCGAATGATACATTTCCGTATTCTAAAGAGCAAAGTACAACTTTAACCATTCCGGAAAATGAAAACAGACGAACCGAAAGCGGTGTTTGGAATTATGCGGATGTCGATAATTTAAATACGGATCAAATGTTTGCCGGAAATTTGACATATAAGGTGTTAAGTTCTGAACCTGAAACAATTATTCCTCATCTGTTTACGGATTTCGACCCGAACTTCAATAAAAATGCTCAAAAAAATGACATCATTATTGCAGGAGATAATTTCGGTTGCGGCAGCTCACGCGAACATCCGGCTGTCGGTTTATCGTATCTCGGAATAAAAGCGGTAATCGTAAAATCAATTAATCGAATTTTTTACCGTTCCTCAATTAACCAAGGATTGTTGCTTATTGTTCACCCTGAAGCGGTTGAAGCATATAAACCGGGTGATGAGCTTGATATCGATTTTGAAAATTCAAATATTACCGTTGGCGGAAAACAATTTAATTTTGCTCCTTTACCGGAAAAATTGATGCAAATAATTAAAAAACACGGTTTGGTAAATTGGATTAAAGAACAATAGGCAATCTTATGTTACGGAATATCATCTGTAAGCAAAAAATGTTGCCTGTTTAACTGAGAAGTTAAGCTTGAGAACTGTTGACTGCCGACTGCCTACTGTT
>JAOZQB010000046.1:4783-10865 GCA_029932445.1 Bacteroidales bacterium
ACTGTTGACTGCCGACTGCCTACTGTTTGACTTCCGACTGAGAATTTCACTACTATCGTCTTCTGTAATTATTTGACGAATGTGTGTTCCCTTGTTTCTTTTTCCTGTTAGCAAAAAACTCTTGCTTTCTTTTTTGTTTTTCTTTTTCAAACTCCTTTTTTTCCGCCTGTGTCATCGGTTTATCCGTTTGCGGAAAAGGATTATCGTTAACAACATTAATCCGTTGTTTAATTAATTTTTCAATATCTTTGATATATATATTTTCTTCCGGCTCACATATTGAAATTGAATTGCCGTCTTCACCGGCTCTGCCGGATCTTCCGATTCTGTGAACATAATCTTCGGCAACATTCGGAATATCATAATTAACAACATATTTCAGTTTCTGAATGTCAATTCCTCTTGCAGCAATATCAGTGGCAACCAAAACTCTGATTTCGCCGGCTTTAAATTGTTTTAAAACTTTTTGTCGATTGTTTTGTGCTTTATCGCCGTGAATGGCCGCCGAATTAATTCTGTGTTTTTTAAGATTACGAGCAATTTTGTCGGCTCCGTGCTTCGTTCTTGAAAACAATAATACTTGCTCATTTTCAATGCTTCGGAGAATATGCAGCAGCAAGTCTTTTTTACTTTGTTTATTGGTATAGTAAACATATTGCAAAATGGTTTCAGCAGTTGAAGAAATCGGACTGACTTCTATTTTCTTAGGATGAGTTAATATTTTAGAAGAAAGCTCTACAATGGTTTTGGGCATGGTAGCTGAAAAAAATAACGATTGTCTGTTGCGAGGAAGTAATTTCAGCAATTTTCTGATATCGTGAATAAAACCCATATCCAACATTCGGTCAGCTTCGTCTAAAACAAAAATTGACAGAGAAGACAAGTTAACAAATCCTTGATTTATTAAATCCAATAATCTGCCGGGTGTTGCCGTTAAAATATGCACACCGCTTCTTAATTTATCAACTTGCCTACCTTGTTTTACACCGCCGAAAATAACCGTATGTTTAACATTTGTATATTTCCCGTATTCCCTGATGTTATCATCAATTTGTATGGCTAATTCTCTGGTCGGAGTTACAATTAAAGCTTTTATTTGAGCTTTTCCTTTTTGTTGTCCGGCAGCTTTGTAAATGGATTGAATAATGGGTATAGCAAAAGCCGCCGTTTTTCCGGTTCCGGTTTGTGCACTGCCCAACACATCATTTCCTTCTAAAATAACCGGAATAGCTTTTTCTTGAACGGGTGTGGGGTTTTGATATTTTTTATCTTTCAGAGCCCTTAAAATCGGCTCTATAATATGCATGTTTTCAAATTTCATTGATTGTTTAATTTTGTTTACCTGAAAAAAATAAGGAGGGTATTCCGTGTAGGTAAGATTTTATCGTGCACAAAGATAAGTATAATATTGATACATTTCATATTTTAAGAGAAATGTTTCTCATTATTTGCTACTTTTGTAAAAAATACATCAAATATCAATCATCTAAAATTGAAAGACAAAAATGTTCACACTTATACAATTGCAAGAATTTATTTCAGAAAAAATTCAATCTTTAAACCTTGATAAAGAGCCGAAAGGGCTGTATGAGCCTATCAGTTACACTTTGGTTTCGGGCGGAAAACGCATTCGTCCGGCATTGGTTTTAGCTGCCTGCAATATGTTTTCCGAAAAAATTGAACCTGCAATACCGGTTGCATTGGCTTTTGAGGTGTTTCATAATTTTACCTTGTTGCATGATGATATCATGGATAATTCACCTATTCGGCGAAATAAAGAAACAGTTCATGAAAAATGGAATCAAAATACAGCGATACTTTCAGGCGATGCGATGATGATTGAAGCTTATGAGTTCTTAACGGAATTACCTGCAGGTTTGTTGAAAAATATTCTGAAATTATTCAATAAGACAGCTTTGGAAGTATGTGAAGGTCAGCAATATGATATGGATTTTGAAACTAAAGAAATTGTTTCGGAAGAAGACTATTTAAATATGATTAAACTGAAAACTTCCGTTTTAATTGCAGCGGCATTAAAAGCCGGAGCTATATGCGGCGGTGCTTCTGATACAGATGCTGATTTATTGTATGATTTCGGATTAAATATCGGATTGGCATTTCAAATTCAAGACGATTTATTGGATACTTATGCCGATACCGCCGTTTTCGGTAAAAAAAACGGAAACGATATAATTACCGGCAAAAAAACCTTTCTTCTAATAAATGCTTTGCAAAAAGCCGATTTTAAAACATTTGAAAAATTAAGAAATCTTATAAAAAATAAAGAAATTGATGTCGAAGAAAAAATACAATCCGTTATCAGAATTTATAACGAATTGAATATTCGAGATTTAACTGAAAATAAAATAAAAGAGTATCATCAAAAGACACTGACATATTTGGATAATGTTTCTTGCAAGGATGACAGGAAAGAAGAATTGTTAATTTTCGCCTCACAAATTTTGAAACGGGAAAAATAGAATGTAATGAAAAAAAAAACAGATAAAAAATTCCAATCTCGAAATATTAAACCGACAGCAATGCGCGAGTTGGTTTTAAAAGTTCTTACCGAGCAAAAAACAGCAATCAGCCTTCCCGAACTTGAAGAAAAATTTGAACGTGCAGAAAAATCAACTTTATATCGAACCCTTAAAACATTTGAAGATAAAAAACTGATACACAGCATTGATGACGGTTCAGGAGCAATTCGATATGCCGTTTGCCAAGATACTTGTGAATGCAACCCTAACGATTTACATGTTCATTTTTATTGCAATTCATGCAAACAAACATTTTGTTTGAACGAAATTGCCGTTCCGGAAATTAATTTACCTGTCGGCTTTTCGCTTGAAAGTGTTAATATGGTCGTAAAAGGGATTTGTACAAATTGCAATAAATAAGTTTGCAACTCGGTTGCATATATATTATTCATATATTTGCAACGATGAATAAAAAGTATAAACATATTAAACTTATTATAGTTTTCCTTCTCGGGTTTACTCTTATTTCTCATGCAGTAATTCCGCATGATCATCATTACGACAATTTTTCGAATACGGAACAACACCACAAAAACGATAATTTACCGATACATTGTAATTATCTTAACAATTTAGATTTTGAAAGAGTAACTTCTTATAACTTTAAAAAAAATCTAAAAGAATTTCCTGTTGTTCTTACAGTTACTTTTTATAATATACTTGATTCGTATTTTAATAATCAAACAATAAAGTTTGTTTATACAAATGATAATCTCCCTAGTTATTTTCCATTATTAAGTATTTCTCCCACAAGAGGTTCTCCCTTAGTTTAACTTCCGGCATATTACGCCTGCAATATAGTCAGTTATTGATATTTCAGATAAATTTATCTGTCTTATACAATAGAATTGTACAATTATTTATTATTAAAAAAACTAATTATGAATTACTATATCAATAAAACAATTAAAGCAAATTTAGAAACTGCAACAATGAAAATAACGGAAGAACTGCAAAAAGAAGGTTTCGGAATTGTAACCCGGTTTGATGTTAACAAAGCACTAAAAGAAAAATTAAATGTTGATTTTCGAGAATATCACATACTCGGAGCTTGTAATCCGGTTTTTGCCTTACGTTCAATAAATGCGGAAGATAAAATAGGAACCATTTTGCCGTGCAATGTATTACTGCAAACCGTAGACAAAGGAACAGAAATAGCTGTAATAAATCCAATATCAATGATTTCCGGTATTGAAAACGAAGAAATAAAAATTATTGCAAATGAGATTTATGATAAAATGCAGCGTGTAATTTCAAACTTGTAAACAACTTTATATATTTTAAAAACAGAATATGATTAATAAAATAATATCTTTTTCAATAAAGAACAAAGCACTCATTTGGCTGATGACAATCGGTTTGATAATAGGCGGAATTTATTCCGCAACAAAAGTGCCGCTCGATGCCGTTCCCGACATTACAAACAATCAAGTTTTGGTTATTACGACCGCACCCAATCTCGGAACCGAAGACATTGAGCAATTTGTAACTTACCAAGTGGAGCTTGCTATGGCAAATTTGCCTGACATTACCGAAATACGCAGTGTTTCACGGTTCGGATTATCTGTTGTAACTATCGTTTTTGAAGACGATGCCGGAACATATCTTCCGCGACAATTGGTAGCAGAAGCTCTTTCGGAAGTAAAAGAAAACATTCCCGAAGGGTTCGGAGAGCCTTTTATGGCTCCGATAAGCACAGGTTTGGGAGAAATATACCAATATACTTTGGAAGTTGCTCCGGGATATGAAGACAAATATGATGATATGAAACTTCGAACCATTCAAGATTGGATTGTAAAACGTCAAATGGCAATGCTCCCGGGTGTTGTTGAAGTTAACTCTTTCGGAGGTCACGGAAAACAATATGAAGTTTCGATTAATCCGGACAAACTTCGCAGTATGAATCTTACAATTTCCGATGTTTTTGAAGCGCTTGAAAAAAACAATCAAAACGTAGGCGGTGCATATATCGAAAAAAATCATCAAGCAAACTTTATCAGAGGCGAAGGTTTGATGCGGTCAATTGATGATATAAAAAATACCGCAGTCGCTAATATTAACGGAAAACCTGTTTTTATTCGAGATGTTGCCGATGTAAAATTCGGAAGTTTTTTACGCTACGGTTCGTTTACAAAAAACGGAAAAGGTGAAGCCGTAGGCGGAATTGTTATGATGCTTAAAGGAGAAAACTCAAATGATGTAATTAAAAACGTGAAAGAAAGAATCGCTCTGATTCAGAAATCGCTGCCCGAAGGCATCAGCATAAAACCATTTCTCGACAGAAGCAAACTTATAAAAAGTACAACTTCTACGGTTGCTGAAAATCTCGGTATCGGTGCTTTAATCGTAATTTTTATTTTGGTAATCTTTCTCGGAAACCTGAGAGGCGGTTTAATTGTGGCTTCAACCATTCCGCTTGCACTTCTGTTTGCATTTATAATGATGTATATTTTCGGTGTTTGGGCAAACCTCATGAGTTTAGGGGCCCTTGATTTCGGAATTTTAATTGACGGTGCCGTTATCATTATCGAAAGTATGATTTTTTATCTGCACCGAAAAAACCTTATCGGAACTAAAATAACACAACAAAAACGAGATGAATTAGCGTATAAATCCGGAAGCAAAATGATGAATTCAGCTTTCTTCGGACAATTAATTATTTTAATTGTATTTATTCCCGTTATGGCACTTCAAGGTGTTGAAGGAAAGATGTTTATACCGATGGCTATGACATTCGGTTTTGCCGTTCTCGGTGTTGCATTATTATCTTTAACTTATATTCCGATGATGGCATCAACTTTTCTGAACCCGCCTAAAACAGATAAAAAAACTTGGGGCGAAAAAGTTATCGGAAAAATTGAAAGATTATATTTACCTGTCATTGATTGGGCTTTAAATAAAAGCAAATTAGTCATTATAGGTGCAGTTATATTAATAATTTTCGGAGGTTTCTTGTTTTCTCGAATGGGGGCGGAATTTATGCCTAAATTAGACGAAGGAGATTTTGCTTTTCAGGCAATTTTAAAACCCGGAACATCTCTTACGGAAGTAACTAAAACTGCAACCCGTATTGAAAAAATTGTAATGACAAATTTTCCCGATGAAATAGAATCAATACAAAGCAGAATAGGTGTGGCAGATTTACCTATGGATCCGATGCCGATTGACATTGCCGATATTTTTGTTATCCTTAAACCTCAAAGTGAATGGAAAAAAGTAAAGTCAAAAGAAGAATTAGTTGAAAAAGTTAAAGAAAAGGTTAGTGTTTTGCCCGGAATAAATTTCGAATTTACACAACCCATCGAAATGCGATTTAATGAGTTGCTTACCGGAATTCGTGAAGATGTTGCTATTAAACTTTACGGAGATGATTTGAATGTATTAGCTGATAAAGCTGAAGAAATTGCAGGATTAGTTTCCGGAATAGAAGGAGTAGGCGGAATAAAAGCCGAAGCAACGAGAGGTCTTCCTCAAATTACCGTAAAATACGACAGAAATAAAATGGCAAAATACGGTTTGCAAATTAACGAACTGAATACAAT
>JAOZQB010000046.1:10965-13671 GCA_029932445.1 Bacteroidales bacterium
TAAGACGTATTCGACCGATTTTACTGACAGCCTCAACCGATATTCTCGGATTTTTACCTATGGCTGTTTCAAGTTCAGCAGGTGCCGAAGTTCAGCGTCCTCTTGCAACTGTTGTTATCGGAGGTATGCTTACATCAACTTTACTTACTTTAATTGTATTACCAATTTTATATAAATGGGTTGAAAGCAGAAAAAAAATGAAATTCCCCAAAATTAAACCGGCTGCAATAATGCTGTTTTTAATAGTTGCAGGAATTAGTTTTTCAGGTAAATTAAATGCACAAGAAAATGTTATAACATTAGACAAAGCTATAGAAAAAGCAAAGGAAAATTATCCGTCACTTAAAGCAGCACAACTTGAAATTGACAAACAAAAAGCTTTAAAAAACACAAGCTATGATTTCGGAATAACATCGCTTTATACAGGGAAAGAAGAAGTAGGAAACGGCTTGGTCGGTATTCAAAATCAAATAGGAATAAAACAAAGCGATATTGATATTTTCGGGATTTCTTCAAAAAAGAAGTTGGCAGAAACAAGAACGGAACGAGCAATAGCAGGCAAAACATTTACAGAGTTTTCTCTAATAAGAAATGTCAGAATTGCATGGTATAAAGCAGTTTATATGAAAAACCAATTGGTCTTGTTAAAACAAATTGACAGTTTGTATGAACATTTTCAAAAAGCTGCCGAAATACGATACAATACCGGACAAACATCTAAAATTGAATATATTTCTGCATTAACTAAGTATAAAGAATTGCAAGTAAACATTAAAACAGCAGAAAGCAATTACAAAGCATCATTAACGGAGCTTAATCAATATTTGATGTTATCGAATGATTTTGAAATTGAAACAAATGATACAGAACCGGATTTATTTAACATCTTGTCGAAACTTGACAGTATAAATTCAAATCCTGTCATTAATTATTTTGAAAAATCAACAGTTGTTGCAAAATATTTATGGAAAAAAGAACAAGCCGGTTATTTCCCGAAAATAGATGTAGGTTATGTAAAACAATCTCTCGGCGGAGTATCCGGTTTCTACGGTTGGGAAGTTGGCATTTCTGCTCCTCTGCTGTTTTTTGAAAAATCAGGAAGAACAAAAGCTTCTAAATTGAATTATCAAATATCGCAACAGCAATTGATTCAAAAAAACTTAGAAGTAAACACCGAATACAATCGCTTAATTAATTCATACACAGCACTGAACGAACTGATTGAATATTACAAAAAAGAAGCTTTACCCTTAGCAAATGAGCAAATTAAAGCTTCTGATTTAGCCTATAAATTAGGAAGTATTGATTATGTTCAATTTATTCAAAACATTGATGCGGCAGTTAATACAAAGCAAGAATTTTTGAAACGACAAACAGAATATTTTAAACTGTCTGCACAATTAAAATATTTAGCAGGTCAGTAGTAAATAAAATAAAAATACATTAAATTATAATATATTTAATTACAATAAAATGAAAACAAAAATAATAATACTATCAACACTTATAGCAACAATATCACTAATATCTTGTAATTCGGGAGAAAGTGAAAAATCCGAGCACGGAGAAGAACATGAAGAACACGGACAAGAAGGTGTTGTATTTCTGAATGAAAAACAACAAGAAGCACTTGATTTGAAGCTGGGAAGCTTTGAAATGAGAAATCTTACAACCGTTGTTAAAACAAACGGACAATTAGCGGTATCTCCTTCCGACATAGCAGATATAACAGCTGTTGTCGGAGGAAATGTAAAATATATTAAAGTATTTGACGGCGATAAAGTCAGAAAAGGACAAACTTTGGCTGTCCTGGAACATCCCGATTACATTACCTTACAAGAAGACTTTGCAGAAAAAGCCAATAATCTTATATTTTTGGAACAAGAATATAAACGACAAAAGGAATTATTTGACAATAATGTCGGTGCCGGAAAAGATTTTCAGAAAGCAAAAGCCGAATATAACACTGCAAAAGCAAAATATGAAGGCTTAAAATTAAGATTGCGTTTGCTGAATATTTCTTCGGAAAAAGTCTTGGAAGGTAAAATATCCGGGACTGTAAACATTACAACACCCATCAACGGTTATGTGAATGAAATTAATATAAAAAAAGGAACTTACGTTGATTCGAAAACGAAACTTTTTGAGATAACAAATAACAATAAAATTCATGCCGATTTTTTAATTTATGAAAAAGACGTACATCTTGTAAAAAAAGGGCAAACCGTTCATTTTACCGTATCAAACAAACCGGAAGAAGAGTTTACGGCAGAAGTTTTTGCAATCGGAAAAGAATTTGATCCGAATATTCGAGCCGTAAATATTCACACAAAAATTAACGGTGATGTTTCAAAGTTAATTCCGGGTATGTACATTTCAGGGCATTTACATACTGATAAAAGGTTAACCAAAACACTGCCGAACGATGCAATTGTTTCGGAAGGTACAAAATCGTATATCTTTATTTTAGATGAAACAACCAAACCGGAACACGGAGAACACGTGGAGGAAAACGAAGAAGAACATGCTGAAGAAGAACACATAAAAGCGTTCAAAATGACAGAAGTTATTACGGGTCAAAACGATGACGGTTATACCGAAATAAAATTAATTGAAGATTTACCCGAAAATATTAAAATCGTTTTAAATGCAGCTTATTATTTATTGGCTGATATGAAAAAAGAAGAAAATGAACATGAAGATTAA
>JAOZQB010000046.1:13771-16256 GCA_029932445.1 Bacteroidales bacterium
ACATCAATCGGATATACCCCTTTCGCAAATGCAATTTATAATTTTAATGAATATTGGTTTATCGGTTTTGACAAAAAACTACCTGTTTCTTGGGTTATTGCAGTCGATTATATGCTTGATGAAAATCAGCTTGTCTTACAAACCGGTCCGAATATCAAACTCGGAAAAATCGGGAACCTTTTTATTTTTGCCTTTAATCCGATAGGCAGTAATGCACTTGGTATGAAAATAGGAGCATTTATTCCTTTAAATGTTGTTTTGTATAAAAAATAACCGATGATAAAAACAACTTATAAAATATCAAAAATGGATTGTCCTTCCGAAGAAAATCTCATTCGGATGAAATTGGAAGGGCTTTCCGACATTAAGAATTTGGAATTTGACCTCGAAAACAGAATATTAAACGTTATCCATTCGGAAGAGAATAAAGAAATAGCGCTGAAACTTAAAGAATTAAAGCTCGGTTCCGAGAAAATTGAAAGTATTGTCATAAAAGATTATAAAAAAAGTGAATCTGCAAAATCTCAATCAAAATTATTACGGATTGTATTATTCATAAATTTCGGATTCTTTATTATTGAAATGACTTTCGGGTTAATCTCCGAATCAATGGGATTGGTCGCAGATTCGCTGGATATGTCAGCAGATGCACTCGTATACGGATTAAGTTTATGGGCGGTCGGTGCGGCAACCATTCGAAAAAAGCGTGTTGCCCGTTTAAGCGGTTATGTTCAAATTATTTTGGCTGTAATCGGTTTGTCGGAAGTCATCAGAAGATTTATTGTATTTGAAGGAATCCCCGATTTCAAGATTATGATAATTGTTTCTGTTTTTGCCTTAATTGCGAATACCGTAAGTCTGTTTGTTTTACAAAAATCAAAAAGTAATGAGGTGCATATAAAAGCAAGCCAAATCTTTACGGCTAATGATGTAATTATTAATATCGGTGTAATTATTGCCGGTTTATTCGTACTTTTAACTCAATCAAAGTATCCGGATTTAATTATAGGTTTCGGTGTCTTTTTAATAGTTGTCAAAGGAGCATTCAGGATTTTAAAATTAAGTAAATAAATATGGCTCATTTGCACGGAGGACATACGCATCAAGTTAACTACAACAAAGCATTTGCAATCGGTATTGTTTTAAATATCAGCTTTGTAACTATTGAAGTTTTTTACGGAATACTTGCAAATTCCTCTGCTCTTTTGGCTGATGCGGGACATAATGCCGGAGACGTATTAAGCTTGATATTTGCATGGACGGCAGCTCGACTTGCAACCATAAAACCGAAAGGAAAATACACCTACGGTCTGCGAAAAACAACAATTTTAGTTTCGGTATTAAACGCACTCTTATTGTTTGCTGCCGTCATTGCAATTGCTTGGGATGCAATCGGAAAATTTAAAAATCCGGAACCGGCAGCCGGAACGCAGATTATGATTGTCGCCGGTATCGGTGTAATAATCAACATTATAACAGCATTGATGTTTATGAAAGGGCGAAAAGATGATTTGAACATTAAAGGTGCTTTTTTGCACATGTTTGCCGATGCTGCCGTTTCACTCGGTGTCGTTATTGCCGGCTTATTGATTAATCTTACCGGAAAATTTTGGATAGATCCGGGCATGAGTTTTATTATCATTGTCGTTATTCTTTGGGGCACATGGCGTTTATTTACCGATTCTGTTAATTTAGCCTTAGATGCCGTTCCGAAACATATTAATATTGAAGATGTTCGCAACTTTATGCTGTCTCAAAAAGAAGTTGAAAACATACACGATTTGCATATTTGGGCAATGAGTACCACCCAGGTTGCCTTAACGGTACATCTTAAAATGTCCGGTAAACAAGATAATCGTTTTATCATTTATTTGCAAGAACAGCTTAGACACAAGTTTAAAATCAACCATACAACCTTTCAAATTGAAAATGCAGAAACAGAAGAAAATTGCAGTTTAAATCATTAATATTTTTTATTTTTACGGAAAATACAGCTTCAAATGTCCGAAAATATTTTACATATAAAAAACATGGTTTGTCCGCGATGTGTGGCAGCCGTAAAAGAAACGCTTACATCTTTACAAATCCCTTTTATTGATGTAAAACTCGGTGAAGCTGTTTTAACTGTTGACAAAAAAGAAATCGATAAAGAAGGTTTGGATAAGGAACTTCGTAAAATCGGTTTTGAATTGATTGATGATGAAAAAAGTCATACCGTCAGCCAGATAAAAACAGAAATTATCAAATACATTCATCATTCATCGGATTTAATCCGAAAAGTAAATTTCTCGGATTATCTTGCTGATAAAATCGGACATAATTATTCCTATTTGAGCCGTCTTTTTTCTTCCGTTGAAGCTCAAACCATTGAAAAATATATCATTCTGCAAAAAATTGAAAAGGTTAAAGAACTTCTTATATACGATGAATTGTCGCTTTCCGAAATTTCTTATGAGCTGGATTACAGCAGTGTACAGCATTTATC
>JAOZQB010000047.1 GCA_029932445.1 Bacteroidales bacterium
TAAAAGTTTTTATTTTTTTAATGTTAGCACTTTTTGCTTTTGGTGTTAATGCACAAGTTTTTATTACGGAGCTTGCAGATCCGGATAATGATGCCGGAGCAAGATTTGTAGAACTTTATAATGCAGGCAGTTCAGCTGTTGATTTTTCAACTGGTTGGCAAATCAATAGATATACTAATGGTAATGCTACTCCACAAACTGCTGTTGACCTCACGGGAACTATTCAAGCAGGAGGTTTTTATATTATTTCTCCTAACGGTACTCAATTTAATACTGTGTATGGATTTGCAGCAGATCAAAGTATTGGCACAGGCGGTCCGGCTGATTCAAACGGTGATGATCAAATTTTTCTTCTTAGTCCCGGTTCAGTCGTTGTTGATTTCTTTGGTGTTATAGGAGAAGATGGCTCAAACACATGCCATGAATTCGAAGACGGAAGAGCTGAAAGAGCTGCAAGTGTGACAACAGGAAACTCCGGAACTTGGGATGAAGCAAATTGGAATGTTTGGTCTGATGCTTCTACAGCTTCAGGGTGTACAAATCATATCTCAAATGCACCTCAAGATGCTCCCGGAGATTTTGATCCCGGAGCATGGATAGGAGCTTCTTCCAACGATCAAACATCAACCGTAACAGTTCCGGGCACACAATTAGTTGCCGGAACAATTTCTTCAATCGGAACGGATTCGGTTCCTGTTTTCCGTTTTGATATTACCGATGCCGCAAGCGGTGACGGTTTACCGACTAATGTTACCGGTGTTTATTTTGTTGCCGGTCCGAATAATACACTTCCAATAGACAGTCTTAACGGAGGCGGAATTTATGATTTAACAAATGGTATGGTAATCCCTCTTACGGGAGAACCGACGGGTACAGCGACTTCAGTATATTTACCTGTTAATATAAGCATTGCTGACGGAGCTACGGTATCATTTGAAGCTTTTACTTATATTAATAATAGTTATGCACCCGACGGTGCTGTTTTGCAATTCCAAATAAATGCAGCATCTCACGGTTTTACGGCTGCGGCAAGCGGTTCCGATTTTGAAGCAACATTTGCCGGCGGTGATATTGTCGGAAACGATTTTACGGTTGATGTTGTTGCTACGCAATTTACATTTTTAACACAACCTTCAGATGTTGTTATTAGTCAAAATATGAGTAATGTTGTTGTAGGTACAACGGATGCAGGCGGAAATGTGGATGTTGATAATAATTTGCAATATATTCAAGTTGTTTTTTCCGGAGCGGGAAGTATGTACGGAACAAACGGATTATCAACAAATAACGGTATATGTACTTACACAGATTTAAATTTTGATACTCCGGAATCAGCTGTTCATTTAACGGCACATGACGGAAACGGCACAATGGGATTTACGGATGTTAACAGTACAAATTTTAATGTCTTATCCGGAAGCGGCGGTGCCGATTGTGCAAATGCCGTTTCAATTGATGTAGGAACACATCATGCCATTCATTCGGCAACTGATGATTATGATCAATGGTATGTGTATCATGCAACGGCTGACGGAACCATTACCGCAGAAAATTGCAGCTCGGGATATGGCGGTGATACCTATTTGGAAATCATAGAAGGTTCATGCAGCGGAACAAATTTTGATTTAGCAGATGATATTTGCGGATCTTTAGAAACATTAACTTTTGATGTAACTGCCGGAAATGATTATTATATCGCATGGGGTGATTATGATACCGGTACTCCCGGAGAATATGATTGGACCCTTTCTTTTACGGCTGCACCGACACCTGTTAATATTGTAAATGCTTATGCCGTAAGTAACGATTCGCTTGTTGTGTATTACGAAAGCAGTTTAACATCTGTTAATCCTGCTGATTATACATTAACAGCAACCGGTCAAACGACTGTTAATTTCACGGCTGCTTCGATTGATGCAACTTACGATAGTATTGTATATTTAAAAGCACAAAATAATTTCACATTAAATACAATAAGAGATAACTTGAATGATGCTGCTAATAGTACAACTTATCAATTTTATGCGGGCGTATTACCTGTTTCATATACAAATACAGCAAATGATCCTGATACCGTAAGACAAGATTATAATGTTACATTAAGCGGAGTAGTTACTGCAAATGATAATTACAATCAAGTTTGGATGCAAGATTCTGAAAATCCGATGTCGGGTGTATTAATTTACAGCTCTTCATTTGATGCTCTTGTTTCTGTCGGTGACAATATTACAATTGTCGGACAAAAAGCATTATATAACGGAGCCACTGAAATCGTAAATCCTGTTTTGATTAACTCTGCCGCAGGAGGAACACCTGTTGCTGCTGCTATCGATGCAACCGATTTGGATTATGCTGCAGGACAAGATGATGCAAATGCAGAACCATGGGAAGGACAGTTAGTTACTGTTACGGGAATAGTTATCGATAGTTTAAATACTTCGCATTATGAATATTTCGGACACACTTGCAACGGAACCATTATTTGTTTTGATGATGATGTTGATTATCATTACGGAAGCGGCTTTGCATTAACAACCGGGAATATGTACAGTGTTACGGGTGTTGTAACATATTCATACGGTCACTATAAAATAAATCCGAGAGAAACTGCAGATGCAACGGAAATTGTAAGAGATATGACTTCAGTTGTTGAAGATCCTGATACACAAGTACCGGCTTCAGTTATTGACGGAACTCTTGCTATCGATTCCTTAAATGCAATTGAAGCTTTTAAATTTAAAGTAACAGATGAAGGAACTGACGGTTTACCGACAAAACTTTCTCAAATTACAATTTATACAGGTCCTGATAACACAATTGATTTCAGCGGAGATGCAATAGACGGAGGTTGGTTTGATTTTGGTGATGCCGCAAATCCGATACAATTTGTCGCGGAACCCGTATTTGATACAGATCATTTTACTTTTGCCGTAGATCCTGAAAGTGCAGTTATTGATAACGGAACAAGCAAAGAAGTTATTTTACATGTATGGTTTGATCCTGCATATTTAGTTGACGAAAGCGTTATCCAATTAATGGTACAAGCAGATCCGCACGGATTTGTTGCTGATTGTATGAATTCTCAATTTGCATCAACTTTTGCGAGTGATGTTACGGGAGGAACCTTAACAATTGATACAAATATCAGTGTTGAAGATGTTAACGGGAAATCAATTTCCGTATATCCGAATCCGTCAAACGGTATTTTTAATATTAATGTTAAAGATACTTATAATTTAGAAATAACGGATATTACCGGAAGAGTTATTAATTCAAGAATGTTAACCGGAAATACAAGTATTGAATTAAATAACGCAGGAATTTATTTCTTAAAATTCTCTGATAAAAACGGTTCATATACTCAAAAAGTGATTGTTCAATAACATTCCTTTTTAGAATTTAATTTAAAAAGAAGTTGCTTGTGAAAGCAACTTCTTTTTTATTTCACGCAAAGAACATTAATAATTGTACAAAGAATATATTGTTCCGATTTTCATGTGAAATCTTATTACAATGCCTGAATCGATAAAACAATGAATTGTATTTCCGAATTTTACTGAAATCAGTTAAATCAAAAATTTGCAAATTAAAAAAGAATGCTTACTTTTGCGGGCTCATTTTAATGAACTAATAAATATAAATTAAAAATAAACGAATTATGATGAATCAGTACGAAACCGTTTTCATTGTTACTCCCGTTTTATCTGATGACCAGGTAAAGGAGACGGTAAAAAAATTCAAAAAGATTCTCACCGACGGCGGTGCAAAAATCTTAGTTGAAGAAGACTGGGGATTAAGAAAACTCGCTTATCCCATAAAACACAAAACCACAGGTTTTTATAATTTAATTGAATTTGATGCCGAAGGTGCTCTTATTGAAAAGTTAGAAACTGAATTTCGAAGAGATGAAAAAATTATCCGTTTTTTAACCTTTAAAATGGATAAATATGCTGTTCAATATTCAGATAAGAAGAAAAAATTAAAAAAAGAAAATTCTAATTAATAAAAAAGAGAAAAAATGGCTGATAAAAATGTTAGATATTTAACACCGGTAGCGGTTGACACTAAAAAAGCTAAATATTGTCGTTTTAAAAAACACAAAATTAAATATGTTGATTATAAAGATGCACATTTTTTAAGACAATTCTTAAACGAACAAGGTAAAATATTACCGAGACGTTTAACAGGAACATCTTTAAAATACCAACGTAAAGTTTCAAAAGCCGTAAAACGAGCAAGACATCTTGCTATTTTACCTTATGTAACTGATTTAATGAAATAAATAAAAAATTGTTTTGATATGGAAATCATTTTAAAAGAAGATATAAATAACCTGGGATATAAAGATGATATTGTACAAGTTAAACGCGGTTATGCCGTAAATTATCTTATCCCGAGAGGAATTGCAACGAGAGCCGATAAATCGGCAAAAAAAGTTCGCGAAGAAAATTTGAAACAACGTGCTCATAAAGAAGAAAAACTTCGAAATGATGCTCAGGTAATTGCCGACCAACTTAAAAATAAAGAAATTAGAGTAGGCGCAAAAACCAGTTCAAAAGGTAAAATTTTCGGTTCTGTTACAAACATTCAACTGGCTGATGCAATTAATAAGAAAGGCTTTGATATTGACAGAAAGAAAATTTCAATTGTTCAAAAAGATGTAAAAGAAATCGGAAAATATGATGCTCTTGTTAAATTGCATCGTGATGTAAAAGTTGAATTAACTTTTGAAGTCGTTTCAGAATAAATTTATATAAATTTGAAAGAAAAAAGGACAGCCGTTTTTGGTTGTCCTTTTTTGTATTTATATTTACAAATAATTTTTTTTTGTAAATTAGCAATTTTATTAAAATCTGACAAAAGTGAATAATAAAAGAGCCGTTTTTAGTTTGAAATATACTTTAACAGGATTTATTGCAGGGATTTTTATCAGCATTATCAGTATTATTATTGCCGTAAATTCTGCAGACATTAACTTTTTAAATACAGAATCTTTGTCACGTTTCTTGGCAGAGCATAATTTTGTGGATGTTATTATTTTTTTACCTGCATTTATTACAACAATAATCGGTTATATTACGGATTCGAGTTTAAATAATTTATTACGTGCAAAAGAAATTGAATCTGAAGAAACGAAACAACATTCTCAACAAATTTATAATTTTATTGATAAACTCAGAAAAGGAGAATCTGTTCAAAAGTTAAAGAATTTACCCGAAAACGATAAAATAATTCAATCATTAATTAATTTAAGTGAAGAAATAGAGACACGGCAAAAAGAGGAAGAGAAAAGAAAGAAAGAAGATGCACAACGAGCCGAAACTTCAGAGGGTTTAGCTTATTTCGGAGCAGTACTTCGAGAACATAATAATACGATTGATGAATTAACTCAAACAGTTACAAATGAATTAGTTAAATATGTTGATGCGTATCAGGCAGCATTTTATTTAATAGATGAATCTTCACCGGAAAAAATAATTAAAGAAGTTGCAAATTTTGCTTCCGGAAGAAAACGATTTGCTTCAAAAGAGCTTCAATGGGGCGAAGGCCTGCCGGGTGCTTGTGTAATAGAAAAGAAAACTAATTATTTGAAAAATATTTCAGATGAATATTTAGAAATCGAATCCGGTTTGGGAAGTGCAAAACCGAGAAGTTTAATAATTATTCCGATTGTAACACAAGAAGGAGTTATACACGGTGCGTTAGAATTGGCTTCATTTAAAGAATATGAAGATTATGAAATAAAATTTATAGAACAAGTTGCCGAAAATACGGCGATGACAATTTCCACATTAAAAATTAATAATGAAACAGCTATTCTTTTGAAAGAATCAAGGGAACAAGCAAGTGCATTGTCAAATCGAGAAGACGAATTGCAGAAAACTATTTCGGAGATGAGACGATTACAGGAAAATGCTGATATTCAGAGTGCTGCATTTCGATCTTATCAAGATTCCACAAATAAAGCTTTGATAAGAGCTGAGTTTTCTAATGAAGGAAAATTGCTGTTTGCAAACAGAAAATTTCTGAAGCTTTTTGAATATAAATCAAATTCGGAAATTGAAAATGAAGATATTTTAAAATTTGCAAGCCCGGAAGATAACCGTTGGATTAACAAATTAAAAGAATTAATATTCAATAAAGATTCCCATTTTGAAGGACTTTTAAAGCATTTAACAAAATCCGGGAAAACATTATGGATAGAATCTTCATACATCGGATTAAAAAACGAAAAAGGAAAAACAGAAAAAATCTTGTTTCTCGGAATTGATACAACACAATTAAAAACGGATGTTTTAAATCTTGATTTAAAAATTAACCAACTTAATAATGCTTTATTTACCGTAGATTTCCGCCAAAACGGTGAAATTCTTAATGTTGGTGAATTTTTCAGTTCTAAAATGAATTATTCAAAAGATGATTTAAACAAAAAAACAATTTTTGAAATATTAAGTGAAACTTCATCTGAAAATATCAAAAATACCGTAAATCAAATTATTGATTCGGGAACGACTTATGAAGGCGAGATAGAGTTTGTTAAAGCAGATGGTGAAATAATTTTTTTATACGGAACAATTATTCCCGAAAAAGATATGAATGATAATATCAATTCATTGAAGATTTTAGCTTATGATTATTCTCAACAGATTGAATTTGCCGATAAAATAAAACAACAAGAAGAGATAATTCAAAATCAAATTAAAGAAATTGAGACAACAAAAGAGCGGATGAGTCGACGAGTTGAACAAGTAAAAGAGGAAATGCGTGATTTATATATTGATACAGAAACAGCTTATATTTTCAGTAAAAAGACTTTTGAATTACTTCCTGATGCCGTTATCACGATTGATAAAGATAATAAATTGGAATTTATTAATGAAGTTGCATCTCAATTGTTTCTTGTGAAAAGTGAAAAATTAATCGGAAAAAATATAAAAGCATTATTGCCTGAAATAGATAATAAACCTAAAGGTATTTATTTAGGTGATATATTTAATATTGATAATCAGGAACTTCCGGAGGGGATAGAGACTGATGTATATATTCTTAACGAAAAGAAAAAACCTGAAAAATTAAAAGTTTTATTAATTAAAGTATCAGTAGGATTAAGACAACAACTGACAGCTTTCCTGAAAAAAACATAATTATTTCTAAATAACCGTATTTGTAATTTAAAGACATTGATTATGTTTTTAACAGAAGTTACTGAAAAAAAATTGATTAAAGAGTTTCATAAGATTCCTCGGATTATATATAAAAATGATTCGAATTGGATTCCTCACATTGAAAGTGATATTGAAAAAAAATTTCATATAAAAACGAATAAATTATATGACGGAAACAATGCAAAAAGATGGATATTAAAAGATGACAATGAAAATTTAATCGGCCGAATTGCTGCTTGGAAACATCCGAAACATTTTGTTAAATTTAAACAAGCTACGGGAAGCATTGGTTTTTTTGAATGTATTAATAATCAGGATGCGGCAAATCAACTGTTTGATACAGCAAAAAAATGGTTAAAAGAACTTGGTGCCGAAGCGATGGATGGTCCTATTAATTTCGGAGAAAAGGATCAGTTTTGGGGCTTGCTAGTGAAAAATTTCACGGATCCGAATACTTACGGGATGAATTATAATCCTGAATATTATGTTCAACTTTTTGAAAATTACGGATTTAAAGTTTATTATAATCAATTGATGTATCATCGATTAATGACGGATCCGGCTCAAGAGGTTTTTGTTAAAAAAGCCAATAAATTAAATGAAGATCCGAAATTTGAATGCAGAAATATAAGAGGATTAAAGCTTAAGCAAGTAGCTAAAGACTTTACGGAGGTTTATAATGACGGTTGGGGACATACCCGAAAAAATTTCAAAAAACTGGAACTTCCGGCAGCTGTTAAAATTATGAAATCTATAAAATCCGTTATTGATCCGGATATTTTTGTATTTGCTTTTTACGATAACAGACCCATAGGTATGTATATTAATTTGCCGGAATTAAATCAAATTTTTAAACATGTAAACGGGAAATTGAATTTAATCGGAAAATTGAAATTTCTATGGTACAAATTATTAAAAACTCCGACTGTGATGTACGGACTTGTCTTCGGTGTTGCTCATGATTTTCACGGGAAAGGTGTTGAAGGAGCCATGATAAAGTTTGCCGAAGAAACCATTGTTCCTATGAACAGATATAAAGATACGGTATTAACATGGATTGGAGATTTTAATCCCAAAATGATAACAGTTTGTGAAAATCTCGGAGCAAAACAATACAGAACTTTTTCAACATACAGATACCTTTTTGACAGAACAAAAACTTTTGAAAGGGCAACAATTAACGAATCTTAAAAAATAATTGTTATGGTAATTTTGATACTTTTTTACTTGTTTTTTCCTGCCGTTATACTTTTCCTTACGCATAAATTCAGCGCAATGAATAAAATCGGTTCGGTGCTGATTGCTTATTTTTTCGGTTTGGTAATTGGTAACAGCGGACTAATGCCCGATAATGTTCAGGAAATTCAGAAAAATTTCTCGGAAATCAGTGTTTTATTGGCTCTTCCGTTATTATTGTTTTCAGCAAATATTAAAGAATGGCTTCATGTTGCGGGGAAAACGATGTTGTCCGGTTTATTAGTGGCAATTGCAGTGGTTATTGTTGTTGTTTCGGGATATTTTATATTTGTAAAAGACATTCCGGATGGATGGAAAGTTGCCGGTTTGCTGACCGGAGTTTATACCGGCGGAACACCGAATATGGCAGCTGTTAAAACAGCTTTGGATGTGACTCCTGATATGTTTATTATAACTCATACCTACGATATGCTTGTTTGTACCGTGTTTTTGTTAATGGCAATGACGATTTTTCAACGTTTCGGTTTGATGTTTTTACCGGCATTTAAATCAAATTCGAAAATGAATGTTAAGAAAGAAGTTGAAAAAGCGGAAGAATTGGAATCTTATGTCGGGATATTAAATAAAGAAAACCGTTTGCCTTTGCTGAAATCGTTCGGTCTTTCAATATTAATATTAGCTGTGGGCGGCGGTTTAAGTATGATTGTGCCGAAAGACTATTCTGCTGTTACGGCTATTCTGACAATTACGACTTTAGGCATTGGTCTGTCATTAATTCCGGCTGTTCATAATATACCGAAGACTTTTCATCTCGGAATGTATCTGATATTAATATTTAGTTTGGTTGTGGCAACCATGGGTGATTTAACAACCATTACAAATATTTCAACGGAAATCTTTTTGTATGTTCTTTATGTTGTTTTCGGAATAACCATATTAAATTTTATTTTTTCCGCAATTTTCAGAATTGATGTCGATACGGCAATTATTACGATGACGTCATTAATTTTTTCTCCGCCCTTTGTTCCGGTTGTTGCGGCAAAGTTAAAAAATAAAGAAATTATTCTTTCCGGCTTAACGGTTGGTATTATCGGCTATGCCGTAGGTAATTATTTGGGTATTGTAATTGCTTATGCCTTAAAATAAAAAACGAGCCGTAAATGACTCGTTTTCTGAAATATTATAGAACTAAATTATTAGAATCTGTAATTTACACCGCCCATCATATAATAAGGTGCACCTACGGCAAATTCTATATTAGCACCGATATTATCAGTAAAATAGCCTCTGACGCCGAAAGCAATTAACTGAGGTGCAAATCCCAAACCTGAGAATTTACTGTCTTGAAGAGCCGTGAGAGTTGGGTCATTTGTCGGAATATCTATTTTATACCCCCAATTAGTCATTCCTAATCTGATTCCTGAATACATATCTAATTTATCTGATTTTCCGTAATGAAATAAAGCTCTTATTGCGAAATTCATTCTTTTTATTGCGAAAGAACCTTCAGTATCAGAAAATTTAAATTGTTGGAAAGAAGCAGCTGCTCCGGCACTTAGAAAATCAGTAACCATATAATCATAGCTCAATTGCATTGCCGGTGTAGCTGAATATCCGTCAATTGTATCAACATTTACAACTGCACGCATTAATACTCCGATTAAACTTATTCCCGCATCGGCACTTACGGTAGATTTGTAATCTTGTGCAAAAGCACTTGAGGCAACAATAAATAGTGCCAAAACAGTAATTGTAATTCGTTTTTTCATTTCTTTAAATTTTAAATTAATATTAGATAACAAAAGTATAATTATTAATCTATTTCAGTCAGTTTCTTTATTAATTCGTAAATGCCGGTATATTCAAAACGATTTTCATAATTTTTTATTATAAATTTATTATTGTTAATGATTTCAAGTGATTTTGATTTTTCCGAGTCAGATTCATAAAACCCTTTTCTTTGTAATGCATTGATAATGACCTTCTCTAATTTGACGGATTGTGAACTGTTAATGACATTAATCGGAAATTTTCGATTAAACTTTACGGAATATTCAAAAGTATCGGAATTAAAAAATACATGTTTATCCGAGAAAATGTTTTGTAACATCCCTCTTAAAAATAAATCTTCCGGACTGCCTTCATAAATCTTTTTGTCTTTAATTAACCAAACTTTATCACAATATTTTAAGGCAATGTTTAAATCATGAGTTGAAAAAATAATGGTTTTATTTAAATTTTGAGCTGTTTGAGACAGTATTTTATAAAGAGAAAATTTATTTTCCAAATCAAGAAAAGCAGCAGGTTCGTCAAGTAAAATAATATCAGTTTCTTGTGCCAGTGCTCTGGCTGTCATTATTTTCTGACGTTCTCCGTCACTGATTTCCGTAATCAGCCGTTCTTTAAAATCACTCATTCCTACAGTTTCCAAAGCCGATTCAATTATTTTTTTATCTTTTTCGGAATTTTGATTTGAAAATGTTTGATGAGGATACCTTCCCAGAGCAACTATATCTTTTACCTTCAGATACTTTGTTTGAATTATTTCGGAAGAAACAAAAGCGATTTTTTTTGCAGATTCTATTTTAGTATATTCCGAATTATTTTTACCGTCAATCTTAATTTCGCCTGATAATAACTCTTGTAATCCTATTATGGTTCGTAATAATGTACTTTTCCCGGAACCGTTTATACCGATAAGAGCAATTAATTCTCCTTTTTCGGCAGAAATATTAATATTTTGCAGCAGTTCTTTAGTTCCTTTTTTTAAGTTGAAACCGATATCTGCATTTTGAATTGATAGTTTTGTTATTTCTTTAATCAAAATAATAAGATAAATTCAGACGTTTAGATTTTTATAATAATGAATTAATTTCAATTATTCAATTTCAATTCACATTATTTTTTAAATTTGTGTTTTGAGATGCTAAGTAAATAATTTCAATTTGAAAGAAGGCAAAAAATATCGACAAGTTTTACTTTTTTTTATTTTATTTTTCCTGTCTGAAGGACTTTATGCTCAGTTTTATAACGGACATCAAATGACATTCGGAAAGAATCGTGTGCAATATCGAAACAGATATTGGCGCTATCACAGGTTTGACAGATTTGACGTTTATTTCTATAAAAACGGAGACAGTTTAAGCAGAAAAGTAGCTCGTATTGCAGAAAAAAAAATTACCGAAACCGAAAATTTTTTCGGATACGGTATTCAGAAACGTTTGATTTTTTTGTGTTATAAAAACCTGTCTTCATTCAGAGAAAGTAATGTTGGTTATGATACCGGAAATGAAAACTCAAATATCGGGGGTTCTACTCAAATAGTTGACAATAAGGTATTTGTGTATTATGACGGATCTTATGAAAATCTTGAAAAACAAATTGTATCCGGTATAACGCAAGTATTAATAAATGATATGCTTTACGGCGGCAGTTACGGAAAACGATTTACAAATTCTGCTTTAATTGAATTACCGGAATGGTATGAGAAAGGATTAATAAGCTATTTAAGCGAAAAATGGAATGTGAAAATTGAAAATCGAATTAAAGACGGCTTTAAAAGTAAAAAATATAAAAAAATCAATCATTTAATCGGTGAAGATGCTAAATATGCCGGTCACTCATTTTGGTATTTTATAGGTGAAACATACGGAAAAGATGTTATTCCTAACATCATTTATATGACTCGGATTAATAAAAGTACCGATAACGGATTTAAATATGTTCTCGGACTTTCCGTGAAAGAATTATCTCCGCTTTGGAAAGATTTTTATAATGAACGATTCGGAAAACAATTAAGTACTGAGAATTTACCGGATCAAAAGTTTGAGGTTTTAAAATCCAAAAAATCAAGATTATTTCAAGAAGCAAAAATAAGTCCTGATAATCGTTATATTGCTTATGTAAGCAATGAATCCGGGAAATATCGTGTTTGTATTTTTGATAAACAAACAAAAAAAGTAAAAGTTGTCAGAAAAAAAGGACATGCATTGGATCAGATTCCGGATTATTCGTTTCCTGTATTGGCTTGGCATCCTACAGGAAAAATATTAACTTTTTTCACTGAAGAACAAGGCTATTTAAGAATGTTTTTATATCGACCGGATGACGGTAAACTGCAAAGGAGAAATATTCTGTTTTTTGATAAAGTATTGTCGGCATCCTATTCCGATGACGGTTTTTTACTGGCTGTTTCGGCTGTAATTGACGGGCAAACAGATATTTTTATTTACAATGTAGCAGCCGGAAATTTTGACAGAATTACCGATGATTCAGCAGATGATTATAATCCCTCTTTTATTGAAAATTCCTCGAAAATTATTTTTGCATCAAATCGCAATCAAACAGGATTGAAAAAATCACAGAAAGATTTATTTGTCTATGATTTTAAAACCGGTAAAATTTCGCAACTTACTAAAACCCCGTATATTGATGAAGATTTACCGCTTGAAATTTCAAAAAATAAATATATGAGCCTGACCGATAAAACCGGTATTATCAACAGGCAAGTAATCAGATATGACAGTGCAATAAGTTATATTGATACGACGATTCATTATCGTTATTATACGGATGATTATTTAATAAGTAATTATTCAAGAAATATTAACAGCTATGATATTAACAAAAATGAAAATACCGTATCCGAAATCATTTTTAATGATAAAAGATATTCGATATTCCTGGAAGATTTGAATATTTCGAAAATTAGGAATTATAAAAAAACGATTTTCAGAAATCTGTTTACGTCAAAAATGAAATATACTGACAGTATTAGGAAAATTGCTGCTGAGAATGAACTGATTCAGGCAAAAAGAATCGACAGCATTAAAAAAAATCCGCCTAAAAATTTATTGCATCCGGACAGTATTCCGGTTGATGTAAATAATTATATTTTTGAAACAGAGCGAAATATAAGATATTATCAAATTCATCCGATTCTTGATACATTGAGTGAAGAAAAAGATTCCGTTCATTTTTTGCCGACTTTTAATTATTTGACAAATTTTTATACTAATCATTTGGTTCAGCAAGTAGATTTCGGATTTTTAAATAATTCTTATCAAACGTTTACCGGCGGTGCATACTATTTTAATCCCGGAATGAATGTTTTTACAAAAGTCGGGCTTTATGATTTATTTGAAGATTACCGAATATCCGGAGGTTTTCGATTGGGTATGAATCTTCAAAGTTTTGAATATTTATTAAGCTTGGAAAATTTAAAATCTCGAGTCGATAAACAATATATTTTTCACAGACAAACTTATACCGGGCAATACGGAAATGACAGTACTTATTCTTTTTATGCAAAAATTATCTCTGATGAATTAATGTATCTTTTAAAATATCCGTTTAATCAAGTTGCATCCGTAAAAGCAACATTCAGTTTGCGCTATGATAAAGGAATCTATTTGTCAACGGATATGGCAACTTTGGCTGAACCTGCTGTTCATCAGTTTTTTTCCGGAATAAAATTGGAATACGTTTATGATGACACACGTAATTTGGGATTGAATTTATATGACGGAACACGGTTTAAATTATTTACCGAATATTATCAGGAAGTTGATCAGGAATATACAAATTTGCTGACCGTAGGCGGTGATTTCAGATGGTATAAACGGATTCATCGTGATTTGATTTTTGCAGCACGTTTTGCCGCGGGCTCATCTTTCGGAAAAAGTAAATTACTTTATTATCTCGGCGGTGTTGATAATTGGTATGTTTTGAATCAAAATAAAATGCAATTTGATTATTCGGTTGATATTAATCAAAAAGAAAACTATGTTTATCAGGCTGTTGCGACAAATATGCGCGGTTTTGTTCAGAATGCTCGTAACGGAACCAATTTTTTTGTAATGAATAATGAAATCCGATTTCCTATAATTAAGTATTTTGCCAATCGTCCTTTAAATTCATCCTTATTGAATAATTTTCAAATTGTAGGGTTTGCGGATGCCGGGTCGGCTTGGTCGGGATTAACACCAAAAGACCCGTCGAATGCTTATAATACCGAAACGGTAAAAAACGGTCCTGTTACCGTAATTATTGATAAAAATCGAAGCCCGGTTGTTTTTGGATACGGATTCGGGGTACGAAGTAAAGTATTCGGTTATTTTGTACGACTGGATTGGGCTTGGGGAATTGATAACAATATTATTTTACCGCGTATATTTTATTTTTCATTAAATCTTGATTTCTAATCTTAAAATATAAAACGATGTTACTAAAAAAAATCTCATTAACACTTGCCGCTTTGATGTTTGCTATCTTTGTATTTGCACAAGAAGCTGAAAATAATGAAATTATTAATAATTCAAATGAATTGGGTATGCATGCCGGATTTACAACCGGTATCGGTTTGTCATTTCGTCACTGGTCGAATAAATTCGGTGTTCAAGTTACGGCAATTCCTTTGAAAGCGAATGATTTTCAATTTGTAAGTGCCGGATTAACAGGTTTGTATTCATTATCGAATAAAAAATATACTCGATTTTATTTGTATTTGGGGAATCATTTATTGATAAACAGTTCGTTTAATAATTGGTATTCAGATCAAAATCAAACAGAAACTCGATATAATTTGGGTTTCGGTACCGGTTTTGAAGTAGGAAAAAAAGTTCGATTTAACATAATGGTCGGATACGGTGCTTATAATATAACGAATGCACCTGATTATTATTTGTTACCGACTGTTGAATCCGGATTGTATTTTAAATTGTAACAGGATTATTCAAAATCAAAAAATAGCTGATGATTAATGATAAAACCGTTGCCGTTGTTGTTCCGGCTTATAACGAAGAAACACAAATTGAAACCGTAATTGAAACGATGCCTGATTTTGTGGATCGAATAATTGTTGTCAACGATTGTTCAAAAGATAAAACGGCAGATGTCGTAAAAGAATTAATTTCAAAACAAAAACCGGCAACGCAACTACCGGAAAAGAAAGGAAAAAAGAAAAACAGATATACGCATGCCGAAGAAGTTGCCGATAAAATCAATTTGACAGAATTAAAGTATTTTGCATCTTCTGAAGTTATAAATGAAAATCCTGAAACAGACAGAGTTATATTAATAAATTTGCTTAAAAATTCAGGCGTAGGGGCGGCAATCGCCAGAGGATATAAATGGTGCAAGGATAATAATATTGATATTTCGGCTGTGATGGCCGGTGACGGTCAAATGGATCCCGATGAATTGATTGATATTTGCAAGCCGGTTGCAGATGAAGGAATTGATTATGTTAAAGGTAACCGTTTGATTCACAGAAGTGCATGGTTGGTTATTCCTAAAGTCCGATTTTTCGGGAATTCGATTTTATCAATTTTAACAAAAGTGGCTTCGGGTTATTGGCATGTATCCGATACACAAACCGGTTATACGGCAATTTCAAAAAAAGCTTTAAATTCAATTCGGCTTTATGATATTTATAAAAGTTACGGTATGCCTAATGATATGCTCGTAAAATTAAATATTGCTTTTTGCACACTTAAAGAAGTGGAAATAAAACCCATTTATGATGTCGGCGAAAAATCCAAAATGAAAGTGGTGAAAGTGATTCCGAGAATATCTTGGCTGCTTTTTAAATCTTTCTTTAAACGCTTATGGATTAAATATTTATTTCGAGATTTTCATCCTTTATTTTTACTTTATAATTTATCAATTATTCTTTTTCTGGCATCTTTGCCTTTTGCCGTTGATATTATTGAAAAAGTGTTTACAAAAGGAGCATCTATTGTCAGCAATAATCTGATTGTATTTATTTTCCTTGTTATTTCATCATTTCAATCGCTGTTATTTGCTATGTGGATGGATATTCAGGATAATGATCGGCTGTATAA
>JAOZQB010000225.1 GCA_029932445.1 Bacteroidales bacterium
GGAACATCGGAAATCCAAAAAATTGTAGTTTCCAGAGATTTATTAAGATAAGTTTCCGGAAAGTATTAATTCAAATTCTCATTCGTAATATCATCAAAAGTTTGATAATCTTGAGCAATCATGGTTAAAACTTCATTCAAAGAATATTTCTCCAGACTGTTCATATAAGGCGTAAGAAAATATAAAAGATTATTACTTGCAGCCAAAGCCAAATAATATTCAGTATAGTGATTTAATAAATGATTTAAAATTTGTTTCAAATCTTTATCGTATGCTATTTTCGTTTCAATCATAATTTATTTTAACAAAGCAAAGATACAATATGTTTGGAAAAATTAGTATTATTGTTCAATTATAATTTTATCAACGGGTTAAAACCCTACTGTCGCAGGTTTATTACAGCACCCGACTTAAGTCGGGTGTTTATTTAAAATAAAACTAAACAAGGACTTTAGTCCTTATTAACTAACTCACATACAGCAACATAACAAATACATATTTCGTATCTGCGTATATTTTCATATTAATCTGATAACAATGATTTAAATGAATATTTCAATGAGTTAATTATCATCTCACAAGCTGTCACAATCAAAACCTCTGTTACTGACCTTATATTTTGTTCCGCAATTATGAGAAAAATGCCACCATTCCGAATTAATACCGCTAAAATTATTGTGTTGCATCACTTCACGTAAATACAGTCTGTTCTTCTTAATTGTATCGGGTAAATCCGGATAAAAAGTTTTCGATTTCTTACTGAAATCATCAAAAGGGGTTCCGAAATCAAGTTCATTTCCGGAAGCATCAACCAAACTTACATCAACGGCACTTCCACGGTTATGTCTCGAACCTGTTTTAGGATCGGCAACCAATCCGGGATCGGAAACGATTTTCCACATTAACTCTTGAACCCAATGCGGTCTGTAGCAATCATATAATTTGATATGATAGCCGTCTGCCTCAAATTCCGATTCTGCTCTCAGCAAATCTTTTGCAACTTCATAACGTAAAAGACATTCCGAACAAGGATATAAGATTGTATCAACAAAATTATCCTTTGTTGCATAACGCATACTGACGACAAAGCTATCCGAAAACAATGTAATATCCACAAAATCACTGTCTTGAAAATTTACATTTGATGTATCAAGAAGTTGTTTCTTAAGAATTTTATCGGATTTTATTTCAACGGTTGAATCTTTGTTAATAATATCAGTGTCTGTTTCCGTTTTTTTATCTCCGGATTGACTATTATTGCATGCCGAAAAAAAGACAGCAAAAAATACGATTAAAATGGTTTTAAGTTTCATAAGAATAAAATTTCAGATTATAATACCTTTTATATTTTTATTATTTTCCTGTAACAATGTCAAAGTTAAAAATAATTCCGATTCATTTACGGAAATTAAAAATAAATATGCCCGACTTTTTAAAATTGAAACAAGCCGTAAATTAAAAAAATTGTCTGTTTTTGATGTTAACGGAAATTTAAAAGAAAATTATTATTTGTTGAACAAGTCGGTTAAAAAAAGCGATACCTTTAATAATTCGGTTTTAATTAAAATTCCCGTCAAAAAAGTTGTTTGTCTTTCCACTACGCATATTGCATTTATTGATTTCCTTAATGAAACCGAAAAAATATTTGCCGTTTCAGGAACTAAATACATTTTCAATAAAAATTTACGTAAACAGATTAAAAAAGGAAAAGTTAAGGATATCGGTTATGAAAACTCTTTGGATTTTGAAACAATCTTAAGTTTGAAACCTGATTTGGTTACGGTTTACGATATTAACGGAAGTATTTCTCCGACCATTAACAAATTAAAGCAATATCATATTCCTGTTGTTCAAGTAAATGAATATTTGGAACCTTCTGTTTTAGGACAAGCAGAATGGTTGAAATTTTTTGCTGTATTTTTTGAAAAAGATAAAGAAGCAACACAAAAATTTAATATAATTGAAAAAAAATATCTTCAATTTAAAAAAATGACTGATACAATTGAGCAAAGGCCCACAATTTTATTAAATATGCCTTGGAAAGGGATTTGGTATATTCCGGGCGGAAAATCAAATATTGCTCAACTTATAAAAGATGCCGGAGGAAATTATCTGTGGGCAAATACTGAAGAAACTCACAATTATGCTTTAAATATTGAAGAAGTTTTCGAGAAAGCACAAAATGCCGTTTTTTGGTTAAATCCCGGACAGGCAAAGTCTATTAATAATGTGACTGCAACGGATGTAAGATTAAAAAAATTCAATGCTGTTAATACCGGGCTAATCTTCAACAGGAACAAGCGATTAAGTACCTACGGCGGTAATGATTATATGGAAAGCGGAACCTTAAGACCCGATTTAATTCTTAAAGATTTAATTCAAATTTTGCATCCGGAATTATTAAAAAATGACAGTTTATATTATTATCGAAAGTTACGGTAATTACCGGTCAGATATCGGTTGAATCCAATTTACAAACAAATCATTCAATGACTATTCAAAACAATATGAACATTCAATTTTTTCCTTTTAACTTTCAACTAATAATTTATCTTTGCATCTCTAAACAAAATCATACTTATTAAAAAATCATGGCACAAACAATTATTGAAAAAATCATTGCAAATCATTCAAAATACGATACCGTAAAACCGGGAGATATTGTTGATATTAACATTGATGTCAGAGCAGCAAGAGATTTCGGCGGACCCAATGTCGTTAAACATTTTAAAGAACACAATTTAACGATTGATGATGTTTCAAAAACATTTTTTACTTTTGATACAAACCCGACCGGTTCCGATCAAAAATATGCTGTCAATCAACAAATTTGCCGTCAATTTGCTCGCGAACACGGTATTAAAGTTTATGATATAAATAACGGTATCGGTACGCATACTTTCATTGAAGAAGGTTTGGCTTATCCCGGAACAACCTCATTAACAACGGATTCACATGCAAACATCCTGGGTGCGGTCGGTGCATTCGGACAAGGTATGGGCGATAAAGATATGGCTGTTGCTTTCAGTAAGGGAAGTGTGTGGTTTAAAGTTCCTGAATCTGTAAAATTAAATATTAAGGGTAACAGACCTGTCGGAATTTCTGCCAAAGATATCGTCTTAAATTTATTACACGAATTCGGAGCCAACAGTTTACTCGGTTATTCCGTAGAATTATACGGTGAAGAAGTTGACAAACTTACTCTTGATGAGCGCATTACGATTGCATCAATGGGAACTGAAATGGGAACGATTATTATTTTATTTCCGCCTAACAAAGAAATTTTAGATTATTGTTCCCTAAGAGCCGGGAAAAAAATAAAAGGTGTTTATGCAGACAAGGATGCCGAATACAATCAAATTTTTGATATTGACATCAGCATCTTTAAACCGATGGTTTCGCTTCCGGGCAAACCGCATGATACCGTTAACATTATTGAAACAAAGAAAGTTAAAATAGATTCCGGATTTATAGGAAGTTGCACAAACGGACGTATTGAAGATATGCGAGAAACAGCAAAAGTACTTAAAGGACGTAAAATTGCTCCCGGAGTTGTTTTGAAAATCGTACCTTCAACCGACAGAATTTGGAAACAATGCCTTGATGAAGGAATTATAAAAATATTTAAAGAAGCAGGAGTTTTAGTTTCAAATGCAGGATGTGCCGGATGTGCTGCCGGACAAGTGGGTCAAAACGGACCGGGAGAAATTACCGTAAGCACGGGAAACAGAAACTTTCCGGGTAAACAAGGCAAAGGCAGTGTTTATTTAGCTTCACCGGCTACGGTTGCAGCTTCAGCTATTGCCGGCTTTATTACCACCTTTGATAAAATTCCGGACAAGCCGGAAGTTTTCACTTTTCAAGAAATTGAAGAAAAAACTAAACTTGCGGAAGAAAACAAAGAATACAAGCAAAAACCGATGACAGTAGAAGGCAAAGTTTGGTACATTCCTACGGATGACATTGATACTGATATGATTTTCCATAATCGTTATTTGGCAATTACAGATATTAACGAAATGGGACAATATATTTTCGACAACCTTGAAGGTTATGAAGATTTTGCTAAGAAAGTAAAGCCTACCGATATTGTTTTAGTTCAAAAGAATTTTGGAAGTGGAAGTTCTCGTCAGCAAGCTGTTGATGGTTTTGCTGCTCTTGGAGTTTCGGTTGTAATTGCCGAGTCGTTTGGTGCTATTTACGAACGTAATGCAATAAATGCTGCTATGCCAATTATGAGTTACGATTCTCTTGAAGGTTTAAATCTTGAAGATGGTGATAATATTAAAGTTAATTTCGAAACTGGCGAAATTGCTAATACTACAAAAGGAACATCAATAAATATAAATCCTTTTTCTGAAGTTCAATTAGAAATATATCAGAATAACGGACTTTTCTAAATTACATCGTCATTGCGAACGAGGAACAAGTGTGGCAATCTCATTTAAATAAGATTGCTTCGTCATTCT